>JACOYM010000030.1 GCA_016181905.1 Candidatus Pacearchaeota archaeon
TTCTCGCTGTAAATCATCTTTACATTTATCTTTAATCTTGCCCTTTCATCATTCCAGTGCTTTTGATAGAAAGGAAACATCACTTTAAACCTGCTTTCTGCGCCATAAGCAAACAGCTCTTTTTTCTCATTAAGAATATCCTCAAAAATAGACCTTATCCCTTTCTTGCCCCTGAAAACAAAGGCGTCCTCCTGTTTCTGGCTCTTGCTGTACCTTTCCTTTAGTTCTTCTATTGTTTTTCCCAGTTTTTCCTGCTTGTCTTTTAATATCTCTTGCAGCCTCTGGGGATTTACAGCTTCAAAGAATTTCTTATTGTTTTCAGAAACATAGGAAACAAGCCCTTTTTCAATAAGCCTTTCAAGGGCATCATAAACATTTGTCCTGTTTACAGCAGACTTCTTGGTTATCTCTCCTGCTTTGTTTTTTCCAAGCTCAAGCAAGGCTAGATATACCTTTGCTTCTGTATTGCTTAATCCAAATTCTTGAAGTTCTTCAGTGTTCATACTACAAAGAAAGTTTAGCCCATATTTAAATGTTGTCATTTTGTTGCTATCAAGATTACAACAAACATTTATATACCTATTATTTTTATTATCATTAAGAAGTGGTTAAATAAAACCACTCAAGAGGAAAATCAAAATGGCAAATACATCAAGAACTAAAACATTAATAGAATTAGTAGCTAGAGAAGGATTAAGGGAGATAACTTTAGAACAGGCAAAATCCAGAACCTATGTTGGGAGTGTCGCTGTTAAAGTAATATTTGAAAATGAGCATCGAATGTATTGTCAAACATCATACAGAAATATTGTTGGTATAGATAAAGTTAGAAGAAATATAGGAAATGTATTGAAAGCTCATAAAGAAAAAAAGGATTTAGAATTTGTGGCATATTTATCTTCACCTTTTAGCCATAATTATAATCCTGAGGGGGGCATTCGTGGAGGAGGAGGCACTGCTCCGGGTTGCGATTATAATACTTATGCTTTCGTAATAAACTTTTTTCAAAGAGGAAAATCAAAATGACAAATATCCAAGATAAAATTGCTTGTCTTGAAGCAAGATTAAAGAAAGAAGAAAATGATGCAGATATAATTAGAGGTCTATTATCCCAAGTTGGAGAAAGTGTGGATCTTATGTTTAATAGAAGAACTTCTTATAGAAAAAGCTACATACCAACTCTCTACGGAAATGTTTGGGATTGCTCAACCCTCTTATCCACTAAGGTAATTTTACAATATGTTCCTAATAGTCGGAGCATTGCCTTAAGAATTGGAAGATCTAAGACTACATATAGATCCTATGTAAATGGACAAGGATATAGCACTGAAAGAGTGGGTGTTGGAGGTTATTCAAAGAGAATACTCTTGAAAGATATGGCTTGTTTGTTTGGTTCTCTTAGAAAACATCATGTTAGACCATCTGAGGTAATAGCTAGACTTAAAAGTTATGGAGGAAAAATAAAATGATAAAAAAACAAAAAACCACACATAAGCGAAAACCTTATTGGTTATGCAGAGTTATTTCGAGGTATGAGGATGATAGAAATGGGCTGCCCCGTTTTAGTGCAAATACTGCCCTATATGTTGCGATGCCAAGTATTGTTAAAAGTCTAAATGAATTGGGATACCATATTAAAAAATCTGAAACTAGGGAGTCATTTGGACCTGACCCTTATTGCAGTATAAATGTTGATTTATACGGGTTTAAGTCAAAAGAAATACCATCCAATGCACTTGAAAAAATTGTTGGAGGGTATAGACTTAGAATAAAAAACTGATGAGGATTTTTTGTTTGTAAAAAGAACAGAAAAATCTCAGCCGTGCCTCCCCGCGAAAGCTATATTGCCAGCAAATTCTGTTAGGTGCTGTCAAGCAAACTTGGTGCATATGTTTTAAAAACCTGCATTTTTTATCTACTTTATGTGGAGCTTATATGAAAATAAAAAGAGGCTTGAGCCTTTGGTGTTTTCCAATGGAAAAAGCCAGGATGATATTGTCAAGGAGGTTTTAGATGCTATAAAAGAGGGCAATAAGATTATTTTTATCAAAGGCGTGTGCGGAACAGGAAAATCTGTAATTGCCTTGAATATTGCCAAGGAATTAGGCAGGGCAAGCATTGTCGTGCCGATAAAAAACCTGCAAAAGCAGTATGAAGATGATTATACTGAGAAAAAATATATCCTGGGGGGTAATGGGCAAAAACTGAAGATAAAAGTGATTAAAGGAAGGCAGAATTTTTCCTGCCCTTTTTTGAAAGAAAACAGCATTAAAGAGGAAAAGAATTCTACACTGGATATCTTTGACAGCCCTTTTAAAAAAAAGCAGCCATGGGAATTGCCTGCAGATGAGTCATGTGACAATCCTGTTCTTCCGTGCAAGATTGAGATTAACAAGAAAAACGAAAAAAAGATTGGGGGGTATTTAAAGATGAATGAAAAAATAAAAAACAACCTCCCTCTGAAATCTGTTAGAAGAATGTCAATTGCTCCTGTATGCAGGCATTACAGCCCGATTGTTTCAAGCGATATAAGCTTAAATCTGGAAGATGCGAGAAAAACCCAGTATAAAGGCATGAATAACATAAACTTTACAATCTACAGCAGAAAATCGGGATGTGAATATTATGAGCAATACTTAAGCTACATTAATTCTGACGTGCTTATATTCAACAGCCATAAATACAAGCTTGAGACATTGATGAACAGGAAGCCCTGCACTGATGTTGAAATAATTGATGAGTGCGATGAGTTTTTGGACAGCTTTGCCAATTCAGGCAATATAAACCTGAATAGATTGTACTTTGCATTGGGCTATCTGTTTTCTGACAATGAAAGAGTAAACAAGGAAATAAGCGAAATAACCGCGATTGCTGATGAAATAATAAATGACAGAAATTTAGCCTGTGACAAGATAATTCCAATAAAAGAAACAAAACTTTTCATGCTGTTAAAGAAATTCTTTGAAAGTGATTTAATGAGCCATGTTGAGTGTGACGAGGAGAATTATTGCTATCATGCAGATGAGACAGCCAAAGAATTCGCTGATTTGTTTAATGAGACTTATGTTTTGTTTGAGAAAGAAGAAAAGAATATTATTGCCAATATTGTCACAATAAATATTGAGAAAAGGTTTAAAGAGATGCTTTCCAAGAACAAGTCCTTTGTTTTGATGTCCGGCACTATTCACAATGAAAATGTTCTGAAAGAAATTTTTGGCTTGGATAACTTCAAGATTATAGAGGCAGAAACAAAAATGCCCGGGAAGATAAGCAAGCTGAAAACAGGCATGGAGTTCAACTGCAGGCATGAAAACTTGAGCAAAGATGGAATGAGGGAAAAATACCTGCTTGCCCTGTCAAAGTGCATAGAGCAGGCAAAATTGCCTGCTTTGGTTCATGTCAACTCTTTTTATGATTTGCCTAACAGAAGAGAGGCAGAAAGGCTCAAATTAAGCATTATGACGCGTGAAGAATTGGTGGAAATGCAGAAAGACAAAGATGTAATTAGCAAATTCAAGAATAGGGGAATAGGCATTTTATACTCAACAAAATGCAACAGGGGGGTTGATTTCCCGGGAGAGGTTTGCAACAGCATTATTATAACAAAATATCCTTATCCGGATGTTAAGGGATTGTTCTGGCAGTTGCTCAAGAAGATAAAGCCAGAACACTATAGAGGATTCTACCTTGACAAGGCAAGAAGGGAGTTCTTGCAGAGAATCTACAGGGGGCTGAGGTCAGAGCACGACCATATCTATCTACTCTCGCCTGACAGCAGGGTTTTTGAGGCAAATATTTAAAAATATCTTTTTCTTTAAGATGGTTATGACAGCTATATTAAATTCGCGGAGGTTTGTTCATAACACGAATTCCTGATTTTTATAGCTGTGCTCTTCTAAATATATTCAATAAAAATCTTTTTATACTCTTTCTTTCTAGATATAAATTGGCGATTGTAGCACAACGGCTAGTGCGCACGGCTGTGGTCCGTGAGAAGAGGGTCCGACTCCCTCCTTTCGCCCTTCCCCATTTTTCTTACTGAAAAATTTACAAAAAACAAAAACGAAAGCTATATAAAAAAGGTTTTATTAAATTGCTTGTCTGAAAAAAAGAGGCAAACCAAAAATGTCAACTGAAACAGTAAAAGGCTTTTCTGATTATGCTGGAGAGGAAGCAGAAAAGAGAGAAAGGATAAAGGAAATTCTCACAAAAAACTTCAGGCTTTATGGCTTTAAGCCGGCCGAAACACCTGTTATAGAGTATGAGGAGTTTGTTAAAGGCGAAAATCAGCAGGATGAGGCAGTTTCTGATATTTTTAGATTGCAGGACAAAGGAAAAAGAAATCTTGCGCTGAGATATGAGCTTACATTTCAATTGAAGAGGCTTGCGAAAAACAGAAAACTGCCTTACAGGAGATACCAGATAGGAGAGGTGTTTAGGGATGAGCCGGTTTCTTCAAACAGGTTCAGGCAGTTCACACAATGCGATGTTGATATTGTCGGCTCAAGCTTAAAGGATGAGGCAGAGGTGCTGGCATTAACAAATAAGGTTTTCAGGGAATTGGGGATAGGCATTGTGATAAATATAAACAACAGGAAGCTGATGAATGAAATTTTAGAGGAGAAAGGGATAAGTGAAAAAGACAGAAATAATGTTATAAAAGAGATTGACAAGATTGACAAGCTTCCTGAGGCAGAGATTAAGGAGAATTTGAAGAAATACAAGGCTGAAAGCATTCTTGCTGTGTTCAAAAAGCCAAAGCCTTATTTTAAGAGGTATGAGGCATATTCTGAGATTTTAGAATTAGAAAGGTATTGCAAGATTTACAGCATGAAGATTAATTTTCAGCCAAGTTTAGCAAGAGGGCTTTCGTATTATAGCGGAAGTGTCTTTGAAGTAAAAACTTCCTGGATGAAGGAAACCATTGCAGGCGGCGGTTCTTACCTTGTAAATGGAATTCAGTCAACAGGAATATCTTTTGGAATTGAGAGATTAAGCCAGCTCGCTAGGATAAAATCAGGAAATAAAGAGATTTTGGTTATAAGCATAAATCAGGACAAGAAAGCAATTCAGCTTGCAGAGAAACTAAGAAAACAAGGGAAAGCAGTTGCAATATTTGATAAGATAAGCAAAGCCTTGGGATATGCAAACAGCTGCAAAATCCACTATGTAATCTTTATCGGAGAAGAGGAAGTAAAAAAGAAAAAACTGAAATTAAGGGACATGAAAACAGGAAAAGAAATAATGTTAAGTGAGAAAGGCCTCATTGAAGAGCTGGATAAACCTTCTAAAAGGAAATCCGAATAAAATGCACCTTGAACTTGTAATAGCCTTTTTAATCCTGTTTCTGGCAATCTGGCTTTTTTACACAAGGCATCTTGGCTCAGAGTACGGCCCGACAACAATGAAAAGGGCAAGAAGGATGATTGAGTTTGCAAAAATAACAAAAAAGGATATTGTTTACGACTTGGGCTCTGGCTTCGGCGGCTTGGCTATTATGGCATCAAGGCGCGCGAAAAAGGTTGTTGGAATAGAGTATGACTTTTTGAGATATTTCTTCAGCATAATCCGGGCTTTTTTTCATGGCGCAAGAAATGTGGGATTTATACGAGGCAACCTTTTCAAACAAGGCATCAGCAATGCAGATGTTATTTTCTTGTTTCTGAAGCAAAAAACAAACCAAAAATTAAAAGCAAAGCTTAAAAAATTAAATAAAGGCGCAAGGGTTGTGAGCAATACCTGGACATTTGAAAATTGGAAGCCTGCCCGGCAGGATAAAAACCTGAAGGTTTATATGTATGTTGTGGGGGAAGAGTGATAAGAAAAGATAAAAAAGGGCATCTTTTCCCTTAAGTATGGCATAGACAAAGAGCATTATTTTTCAGCTATGCAAATCTCAAATCCTTTCAAAAAAGTCAGCAAGAGGATTTTCAAACTCTTTTTCCAGTTTTTTCAGCCTTCTTAGCTGCTCATTGTCAAGTTCCAACTTTTCATTGCCGCCCTCTTTTTGAATTAATTTTTCTCTTATTTTTTCTGTTAGTTCTTCAATTTCAAGCTCTCTTTGAAGTTCTCTTTCAATCTCTTCCTTATGAACATCAAAAATCTCCCTTAGTGATACCCATATCTCATCAAAATGCCTTTCTTGGTCAAGCCAGAGTTTTGACTGGTTCTCAAGATGCAGCAGCGGGATAAATGTAAGAAGTTTCTCTTCTTTGTCATTTCCTGCAAGCTCGGAAAACCTTAATCTTTGTATCGGCTTCTGAACCTTAAACAAGCCTTTTATCTTGGAATATACCTCTTGTATCTTGTCGCTTATGTTTATCTTTCTTTTAGGCAGAACAATAGATGTTTCACGCAGCCTGATTTTGCCTGAAATTTCCCTTTTAATCCTTCTCCCTTCTGTTTTTATTGCCTTGTCCAGCGCAGTTATCAGTTCCTGCAGCGTGACCTTTCTTGAGCGCGGCAGGGGCGTTCTGGGGTAGAGTACAGGTATCTCATTCTCATCTATATCTATTCTTTCTCTGGTGTAATCTTTCTTCTCTTCCCTGCCGAAAAGTATGTCATCAAGGCTTCTGATATACTTGTTCAGGAGGATTTCAGACTTTATCCTCAAAAGAAGGGCAGCAGCCAAAAGTACCTTGCTGCTTATAAAGAAGTTAGCCTCCTCAAACTCGCGGATTTTCTCAAGATACCTCTGAGTCAGCATTGTTATATCTATGTCCCAAGGGTCAAGCTGCTCTGTATTTATAAGCTCATAAATAATAGACTGCCAGCTATAATCGTCATTCGTGAGAATCTCATAAAACTGCTCCTGCCCTATTTTGATGCTCTCTTTTCCTTCCATATAATTAAAGGGAGCAATTAAATTTATAAACCCTTCTTAATAACTAGTGTGCTGGTAGCGCCTTTAAAAAGGAATACATGATGTAATTTTTTAATAGTAACAAAACCGAAAGATTTAAATACTCTTGATACTATAATATCTATCACCTCTTTTTACCCAGAAGAGGCAGTTTAGCATATCTTTTTGACCTTGCTAAAAGGCCTCTTCGAGGGTTTTATAATCATGTTTCTTAAGGAAATTTAAGAAAATATAGACTTGTTCTATATTTCTCGGAGATTATAGCCATTTATTACTTAGTATCTGGCTCTCCGAATTCATAATATCTGAAGATTTTTATTGCTCAAACTGGGTGCAATGCCCCGTAGCTTGCTACGATTTTTAGTTCGTCGTCCCAGTTTGAGGCTTAAAAAATACCCCACAGCTTGCTGTGGCTGGGATTTTTTATTTAATAAAAAAGCCCTATTTTCGGCTTTTTAGTGGATTACAGCCATTTATTTTTAGTATCTGGTTCCACTTTTTCATACTTCTTGAAGCTGTTTTTGCCATAAAATTATGCCCCTTTGGCGAATATTACAATTGCCCAGATTGCTATCAATAAAGCCAATACATATTGCAGGTAACCTGGCCAATTCAAGAGTTCTGTCAGGGCAATTAATACTGCCGCAAGTATGGCTCCTGAACCCATTATTATTTTTGAAGACATTTTTCCCACCCCCTTTCAGTTTTTATTTGAATTCGTATTCTTGTATAATGATATTGCAATTAACATTATTATTATATATGGCAGTGTTAATGATGCTCTCTGGTAAATCCCAAAGTAAGGAAGCTCTCCACTAGGAAATGCCCGCTGATAACTTAAATACAGGCTGGCCGGGCCAAGAAGAATTATAGGCAATATCAGCCATCTAAATCTTTTGTTTATTGCAAACTCAAAAAGCAACAGGAAAACAGCAATGCCTATTGGTATAAATGGGTAATTTGCAAAAAAATTGTGCAATTCCCCTGCTAATGTGTAAAGCCCGCCTTTAGATGGCCCTTGAAAGAGAGATACTAAATATACCATAAACCCCCCAATAATCAAGAATATTCCTGCTGTTTTTCCAGGAATATTCAGCAGCTTTGACCTAAAAACACCATAGCCAAATATCATTGTTAAAACACCCCACAAACTAAAACCAAAAACATTTACTAGTATTCGAATTGGGCTTTCATAGCCTCCAAGATAACTAACTCCTGTTGTTAAAAGATTATATCCCGGATACATTAGAGGAAATACAAGCCAGAATAAAATTACAAAAAGAGGGAGAATTATATGCAAAAAGACCGCCAGTCTCCAGTTCAAGAGCAAGTTCTTAAAGAAATAACCCAACTTCTTCAGAGATCCAAGGTTCCATATATGGTTACCGGAGCGCTGAGCGTAATTTTTTACGGAAGACCTCGTGCGTCCCATGATATTGATTTTGTTATCGAAGCAAAAAA
>JACOYM010000097.1 GCA_016181905.1 Candidatus Pacearchaeota archaeon
TCCTCTGAATAGTCCCTTGCCACCAAAGATTTTAAATTAATTCCATCTGAAAAATCAGCCATGCCTATTATGAACACGGGGTCGCTGTATCTTAATCCGCAGTTCTCTGTATCAAAAAATAATATCCTCTTCTTGAATATATGCTCAAGCTGAGGAAACTTCCTTCTTATATTATTCAAAAATAGCTTATCCTTATGCTCTTTTATATACCCTCCTATCCTTCCGGAATTTATTTCTGAAAGTTTTCTCTCAACTGATAAAGACTGCCCATAGCCAGATGACTCTATCTTTCCACCAACAAATTGCTCAAGTTTTTTAGATGACATTTTTTTATTTATTTTTTTCTTTAGTTTGAATCTCCCTTGCTATTTCTGAAAGGCTCTTCAGCAGGTAATGGCTCCATTCCCTCCGGGCATCATTGCCCCGCCTCATTAAAACACATGGCTTCAGCGATATTTCCTCATGCAAGCCAACAATATAATCCAGGTTATGCACCCTCGGCTTTATACTGCTTATCTTATCCTGAAAATTCTTTTTCATTAAGCCAACAAGCTCTGTCAAGCAGGAGTGAAACTCGTCATAACCCATTGTTTTTATGCCTGCTTTCTCTATCTCATCAAGCGCATGTTCATACAGCTCTTTTCTCTGGTGAAAGATAGCAAGGCGCCTGCCAAGAAGCTCTCCAGTATGCCACGGCTTTTCTCCTTTGCCATATTTTTCAATAATATCAAGTGTTCTCTCCTTGCAAAAATACCCCAATCCTGTTTTAACCTCAACTGCCTGGTTGCCTATTCTCAAATCAGCCCTGCTTGTTTTCTCATTGTATAAAAATTTCACTTCTTTGCCGTTTGTATAAACCTCTCCTTTTTTGATGAAATCCAGTTCTAACCCCGCAAAAAAAGCCCACTTGAAAAACATCTCTGTTAGCTCTTCTGCCAGCGCGGCATTGTCATTTTTTATGCGAGAGCCTGTTATATCCTCTTTCCTAAGATTTGTGAGATTCATTACTATCTTTGTGTGGCTGCTTCCTAAGGATTGTATCTGCCTCAGTATCTTCTTTTCTCTTCTATCCTTCGTCGCCAAAAATGATGTTTTTGAAAGCGGCAAGCCGGAATAAAACCTTAAAGTCAGAATTTCACCAATATGCTCGCGGTTTACATTAATTGCTTGAGTCTTCCTATTAACCTTGTTGTAAAAGCCAGGATATACCTCATCTACAATGCTTTCAAATCCATCTTGCTTCCTAAAAATTTTTGCTCTCTGCGCAGCATGATACGCCCTTTCATTCTTTGCCCTGAAATCAGTTATGCCCGGCAGTTCAACGTCCTCTCCTGCCATAAGCCTGCCCACATCATCTGGCTTCCAAAAATTCCTTATTGCGCTAACAATCTCCTCTTTAGTCACTATGGGATGCTTTGTCTTCGGCTGTGAAAGCCCAAGAGCCTCTCTTCCTCCAAGCAAGCTTCTCTTCCCGCAATAAGGTATTGCCCTGTACTGCAATACTGTTTTAAGCCCAAGTGTCTCACCTTCTTCTTCATATCTCTCTTTTATCCTTGAGTCAGAAGGCACATAAAAGCCTCTGTCTCTTATCCCATTTCCAAACACGCTAAATCCGCCCATGGGATGCCTCTTTATTTCATAATTCCCCGCCTTTTCTCTATTACATTTTTTCATTTTAAATATCCTCAGATTTTCAAAAACTCAAACACGCTCTGGACTTTAGTTCAGAGTTTTTGACATTGTTCTTTCTTCTGCACTGATTCTGTCTTTAGTTGTCCTTATCCCTCTTATCCTTTTCTCAAACTCTTTGTATGAAACTCCATCATGATTTGCTTTATTCATAATGCTTGTAATATAATGTCTTTCTACCATTTTAGCTGAAAAGCCAATATCTCCTAATTTATCTTTTTGCTCCGGAACTGCCTCAAAAAATGAGATTAAGAGCTCCTTGTTCAGAACCTTTTTTTGTCTTGCGGCAATATTATTTATTTCGCTGACCATCTTATCAAGTGTTTCTTTTTTAAATAAAGGCATGCCAAAATTAAATATGTCCTGCTTGCTTCCATTTATAAGGTAAGTAAAAATTGCCTGCGCCTCTTTGCTGGAAAATATTTGCTCATCCAAGTCAGAAAAATATTTTATTGTTTCTGGGCTGTTGGCTGCTATCAGCTGTGCCAGAAACTTCCTTTCCCAAGAAAATCTATTTCCATATGCAACATCTTTGCAGGGCTGCCACCTCTCTGTGGGTTTGCCAAGTGCCTGCTCAATTGTTTCTATTCTCTTCTTCATTTTTTGTGATATCTTTTCTACGAACAAACCCTTCATATTTTGAGGCATTTTTTTGTATACCCCTCCCATCTCTCTTAAAAAAACAGCCTCTCCCTCAAATTCATCAAGATTCTTGCCCTTCTTCTTTTCATCTATTAAAAAATCAAAGAAAGAAACAGATTTGTTTAGATACCCCCTGATATCTTCTCCTTTTTCCATAATGCCTGCAGGGTCTTCGCCTTCTGGCAGCAGGCAAACCTTTGTTGGAACCCTGCCCAAAGTATTCTCGCCTGCACTCAATGCTGCCTCTTTGCCTGCTTTATCATTATCAAAGCATAAAACAAGCTCTTCCAGCTGGGAAAATCTTTTTTCAATCATCTGTATATGCCATTCAGTTAATGCAGTTCCGATTGTGCCAGCACTATTCTCCACACCTGCCTGATGCAGATTCAGAACATCTGTATAGCCTTCAGCAACAATAATCTGATTTTTTTCTCTTACAGCCCTTGATGCAAAATTCAATCCAT
>JACOYM010000031.1 GCA_016181905.1 Candidatus Pacearchaeota archaeon
GTTCCAGCTTGAAAGGAACTGGAAAGGGATTTCAATTTTCTGAGGGGACACTCCAAAAGGCCGATAATTCGGTGCTATTTGTTGATGAAATTGATAAGATGGACAAAAAGGATCAAGAGGCGCTTTTATCAGCAAAAGGCACTTTAGAAAACCAGTTTATCTCGCAAAAACATATGCATTTATCCCAATTCAAGCATGCGCTTGGTCTTTTTTCCTCTCCGCCAATAGACATTGGCCATGCAGACACGCCCCAGCCGCTTGGATTTAATAAGATGTATATCTCTGATTTTTCACCAGCCACTTTCATTGCACCGATTTCTGCATTCAATCTGCCAACCGCATTCATTATGTAATTCATATTTGTCTCTGCCTGCACTAAATCCTGCCTTTTAGAAAAAATGCCATACAGCAAAACAGCAAGCAGAACCAGCAATCCAATGCCTATAACCGCGAGTATAATCTTAAGTGTCTCTTCTGGTAAAATATCTGCTTTTTTAGCTTTTTTAATTTTTATGCAATTCATTTTGGCTCCTCTTTCCTGCATATAAGATTTCCCTTTAGTGTCCATGCCCTATCAATTGGCTTTATCTCGCTATCCAAAAACTCTGCCTTAAGAACAATCTCATTATCCACTATGTTTGCCGCAACAGGATCTGCCCCCCCTGTTGCCTTCCTTATTATCGAGTATTCTTTGCTCCATACTCTCTCCTTTGCAATATAAAAAGGCGTTTGTTTATATTCATCATTCACCTCGATAAATATATAATATTGTTTGAATAACCCCTCGCCTTCTGCATTCTGGTAAAAGCCAACCCTAACGGGGCAAAAGCTTTTTGTCTCCGCATCGCTCAGCTTGCTCATGTCAATGTAGGTTTCATCAGGCGGCGCATAATTCGGCAGACCTCTCATCCAATTAAAAATCCCCTGCCTAAAAATAATAATAAGAATAACAATAACAGCAATAAGCAGCAAAACAAGGATTATTGCAACCATTTTTCCTTGCTCCATTTCCCCTTTTTTATCCTGCACCTTCAGCATTTTCATTTAAAAATTCCTCCTTCAAAATTCAAAATCCCCCGCCTGCTCCGCCACCGCCGCCACTCCCTCCGCTAAACAAATTCCTAAACATATTTTTTATATACTCAATTGCATTTGCCCCTTTTCCGCTAAGTATCAAATACCCAATAAGTGCGACAGCAAGTATGATAACTGCAATGATAAAATATGCCATAAAGTCCATTTCAGCTTCTGCTCTTTTTCCTGCGCTCTTCCCTCTTTCTCTCTGCCCTCTTCTCATCATCATAAAAACAGCATCGAATGCTTAATAAATTTAACTTCCGCCCCCGGACTATTTCACCCGCCAGTCGCAATCCCTCCTAATGCAATCTTTGCAAGAAGCGAAAGAGCAAAAATTGTAATAAATGCAACAATTAGGTATATTAAAATACCCCTCTTCAGATTTTTTGACAGGTCATAAATCTTCTTCAGCCTGTCCTCTCCGGAATCAACCAAGACAAGCGTGTCTGTCAGGATAAAGATTATCTGGACAAGGTAGATTCCTATGGCTATCTGCAGATAATAAGGCGGAATCATCTGCGTTATGTCAAAAATCTTTACAATATTCCCCATAGTGCCTACATCCTGCGTGCCTTCCAATCCGCTTGAGATGCTTGCCATAAGCCCTGTTAATGTGTTGATTATGGCAGTGATCATGCCGGCTAATCCAACAACAATGCCTGAAAGCAAAGGCGCAAGAAATACCATGTTGCTTTTCATGTCTGACACAACCTCTGCCAATAAATCTCTCAGCCTTTCAGTTATCTTGTCAATGTTCTTAACATACTGCGAAATGCTCATCAGGCTTCTTGCAGCAACATCCAGCCCTTTTTTAACACTCTCTGTAAGTATCTTCATGCTTGTTGCAATCAGCATGGAAGGATAATATATGATTGCCCCTCTCTTTGGATTGAATATTGCCTGCTCGACAGACATTCCAAGCTGCTGTATATTTGTATTTACCCTCTTGAAAAAATCCTCTGTCGCCAATCCCCTTGTTGACTCAACAATCCTTGAAAATGCAATCTCTGCCGGAATGCCGTCCCCTAACCTGTTCCCAAGCTGAAACAGGCTTGAGGCAAACTCTTTCTCAAGCTGTTTTGATTTTTCCCTTTCTTTTATCATCTCTTTGGTTTTCATCTCATATGCTATTGAAAAAAACAAAGCAATGCTTAAAGGCACAAACAGGCTCAACAGCAAAGCCACAATCCCAAAGGGCCCGACAAGTCCTGCATCTGTTGTCTTAAAGTCAAAAACATTTCCTGTTCCTAAAAACCCTAATCCTATCTCGCTTAATGAATAATCATTAGGCAATCCAATTAGTTGCGCAAATTGCGTTTGAAACAACAGGGGGAATAATCCAATTAAAAGCAAAGGCAGGCACATAATAGCAGCAAAAGCATAAGGTGCCTTGCTCTTATACTGCGGATAAAGGGGATTCATCTCCAAAACATCAGACTCTCCATATCCCCCTGGCCGTTTCATCATTATCTCGCTTGTCAGGTAAAATACAAAAAACGGAATAATTAAATTGAACAAAACAAAAATCATGTACCATGACAATGCTCCCTGCAATAAAGTTGATGCAAGAGGCAGAAGCGCCAGCGTCAATGTAGGCAAGACAATGCCTAACATGTATAAATTTGTTAAAGGGCTCCTTATCTCCCTGCTGTATTTCAGCATCTTTTCATAAACACCATCAAGTATAACCTCAAGCGCCTTTTCCAAAGTTCCAACTCTCCTTGATTCAGATGGCTCGTATAAGCTTGATTCTATCAGATGAAATGCCTCAACAAACTCTGTGCTATAGTCTCTCCACATCTCAAGATACGCATCTAAACTCTCTTTCACTGTGCTGTATCTTCCCGTCTCAACATCCCAAAACACCTTTTTCAGGTCAAGAGATAAGGGGGGCTTTAAATGCTGCGAGGCAAATGCAACCGCCCTTTCAAGATTGCTTGTATGCTTCATGTATACAACAACATACAATATGCAGTCAACCATCTGTGATGATGCCTTTAATCTCCATTTCTGCGCAAGCCGCGCCGGGAATTCTGACAGGTAATAAAACAGAAACAATGAAAATATGAATGTCAGGAAAAGAAGCAAAAATGGAAATGCCCCGGAAATCATGTAGATGCTCAAGGATATAGTAATGCCTGCAAAAAAAACCAGCAGCAAAGACAGCAAAGACAAAGATGCTGCCTGGCTCGGTGTAATATCAAGATGGGCAATGTCTATCTTTTTCTGCAATCTTTCAGAATCTTTTTTCGCTACTCTTATCCTTATAACATTCCCAATTGACTGGCATAATCTCTCATATCTGGAAAGCTCCGGGAGCGCATCCCTCTTGAAAGCCAGAAAATCCCTGCTTACATTTTGGGCAGAATATTCTTCACTCTCTGCTCCAATCTCACTTTCAATCTTAGAGCCATACTTCCTAAGAATTTCATCAACATCTATATTGTCAGCCATCTTGCCTCTTTTTTCCTCCTTCTTTCTTGCTTCTATCTAACATTCTCGCATTTAAAAAACTCTCTGCCAGTGAGGGGTTTTTTAACCGCTCAGAAATTTTGTTTTTATGAGAATTTCTGGCATTTAAAAATTCAATTATTGCCAGATTCACAACCTGCTTCTTGCTGGAATAAAGAAATTTGTTTTTAGTGATAAATTCCTCAATGGTTTTCAGTAATTCCTTGTCTATCTTTACAACTGCGTCCTTTGCTGCTTTCATTATTATAAGAGTTCTAATGCTTGCTTTTTATGTTATAGGAGTCCTAGGGCTTGCCTTCATAATATAGGAGTCCTAGAACCTTGGTTCTAGTTACTCTTAGTAACAAAAAGTAACTTTATAAGGTTTGCGGCATATAATTTAGGGCTGGGACGGAAGCGTGCAATAGATTAATAAGTATTCTTTGCTATAATCACAAAATGGAAAATACAATACAAATTAGGGCGCATCATTTAGCTTGCATTCCCAGGTTTTATCATGGAGGTTATGATAAATATTTTGCAGAAAATATAAAAAATATTTGTGCTGCAATAAGGAAATATCCAAGCACCAAAATAAAGATTTTAGCTGGAAAACTTGATGATTTATGCATGAAATGCCCGCATAAATACAAGAATAGGTGCATACAATGTCAAGAAATTGGGAAATGGGTAATATCATAATTTGCGGGCCTTGAGCGAGTAATAAGTTCCGTTTTAATTTGTCAATGAATAAGATAAATGAAAACACGATAAAATCTGTTTGTAAGGATTGTATTTTCTTAGGCAATTGCATAAAAGTTGGAATAAACAACTCATTTAGAAAAGATTTGAATAAGAATTAAGCATATGCTCACCTTCCCTTTCTTATCTCGTCACGGAGCCATTTCTGCCATAATGGAAAAACCCTTTCTCCTAGGGGAAGCCCTATCTCTTTTCCCACCTCATCAGAAATCCTGTGAAATGCATTGTTTGACAATGAATTAAACCTTGCTTCAAGCAATTCCGGAATGCTTAGCTTTTCAGCCAAATTAACAATCTCCTGCTTCATCTTTGCCCTCAGCATTATATTGTCATAAACAGCGTCCCAGTTTCCTGCCCATCCTTTGACACTTGCCGCAATAGTCTTGATAATCTCGCTGTCTCCATTAATCAAATCTTCAGTTGGCTCAAGCTCATCCTTCTCAACATTATACTTTAATAAATCAACAAACCCTTTTTCTTCTAAAGGGTCCTTTGTCCAGTGCTTTCTTACCTCTGAAACCTGAATAACCCTTTTCCATGAATGCAGCCCATCTGGCGATTTTACAGGATTGCAGACAACTATGCAGTCTGTCGCCTTGAAACTTGTCACAGGAACTTGCAAGTCATTCACTACCCTGTCAAACACGCCATACGGCGATGCCCCATGAATTGTCCCTGCAACAACATTTGCCAATGCCCCAATTCTCATTGCTTCATACAATGCCTTCGCCTCTATGCTTCTAACCTCCCCGACAATCAAGCTGCTGTCCCCAAGCCTTAAGCTTGTCCTTATGCCTTCATCTGCCCCTATCTCTGTTGACGACGAAAGCAGCGCGCTTCTAACCTTCATCCTTTGAATGTCATATCCAATCTTCCTTAGTGCATCTACGGGTAATTCAAGAGTGTCCTCCAAAACTATTACCCTGTACTTCTGCATAATCTCAAGCATCAGGCTTCCAAGCAATGAAGTCTTGCCCGCGCTTCTTGTGCCTGCAACTAGCATAGTCCTTGAGCCATCTATCATAAAGCTAAGCAAGCCGGCTGCAAAAGAATTCAACATCCTGTTCTTCACAAATAAAGGCAGCGTCCATGGCTCTTCCCTGTGCTTCCTGTATGCATATGCAATTCCATTTGGTGAAAGCGGCTGCTGAATAATCGCAACTCTTGCCCTTCCCTTTTCTATAGATAATTCTGTGTCTAATATTGGGTGTGCCTCATCCAAGGGCCTTCCTGAAAGCATCCTGAATTTTGCTGCCCAAGAGTCAGCATCCTCCTGGCTTGGAATTATGTTTGTAACACATTCATCATACTCAGAATGCCTTACAAATATATTGTTTTGAGAAATAGGAGCATTCAAGACAATGTCCTGCAGATTCTTGTCCTGCAATAAGACTTCAATCAGGCCAAAGCCAATTGTATGCCTGACAAGTATTGTGGCAAGCTTGTTTAACTGCTCATATGTTATTAAAATTCCTTTATTCCTTGCAAGTTCCTCCAGTAAATCCCTTGACACATTCATAAATACCTGCCTTGTCCTTTCGGGGTCTGTAAATTCCTCTGCCTTTGGCCTGTGCTCTACCAAAACATTTCTTGCAAGATTCAAAAGCATGTGATGCTCCTCAGTAAGAGCATACTCCGGCGGCATCAGGTGGTATATGAACTTTGCCTCATCCTCTTTCTTCAAGATAGTAACAATGCTCCTGTCATATCCAGAGCTTATCTCATACTGCGAAACAATCTCCCCGTCTTCCGGCAATGTTGCAACAAGCCTTGTAAATGTAAAGTTTGGAATAATATCCGGCCTGAAAAAATGCTCATATACCTGCCGGTCATAAAGCTTGTAGCCAACAAGAAACAGCATTGCCTCTTTTACAAGCCTTGTATTCTCCATAAACGACAAGAATTTTTCCAAAAGCCTGTTGAAATTCAACTGCCCTTCTTTGTAGTCTGGCTGGCTTCTCTCTGCTGCAATCTTCTCCTCTCTCAAAATCCTCTTTATCTCATAATAGCATGCAATCGGGTCTTGTTTCAGCAGCATAACAAGATAGCTCATAATAGAGTGTTTCTCTGCAAGAAGGTTCTGGTAGTTTAATACAAGCCTCGCCGGCGACAATACCCTTTCATGCTTCATAAGATATGTGTAAAGCTGCGCAATCTCCAAAAGCAAGGATGTTTGCTGAAAATCATGATTATAATTCCTCTGCTGCACAAAAACAATCCTTGATATATTGGGGGATTCTATCAGGGCATCAACTGTTCTTGACATTACCTCCCTCGACTCTGCAAGCGAAGGAACATACGGCGCTCCTAAATAATTAAAATACAGAACACTCTGCCCTGCCTCTCTCTCAACCTCATACGAGTAAAGTGTTGCCCCTTGCTTGAATATCATCTTGCCTCCTTTTTTGCTGTGTCATGCTGTACAAAACTAAATTGAAGGCATTAAAATAGTTTTCTATGGCGCTCATCGCAACAATTTTAAACCCATTCTTCCTGTTAAATTTGTAAATTACATAAACAAATAAAAAGAGGATGGCAGAGCAACAGGATTTTTCATGGCTGAATGAGTTTAACATAAAAATCAGAGACTTGGAAGAAAGGCAGAGGATGCTGAAAGACCGCGTCCTGTTAATAGGAAAAAACCTTGTTGAAATAAAAGAAGGCATTGAAGAATCGCTTGCAGAATTAAAAAAGGATGTTGAAATCTTCAAGCAGGAGATATTCAGGCTGAAAGACAGCATGTCAAGGGTCTCGGAAGAAACAGAAAGCTTTGCAAGAAAATCAGAGCTTGAAATACTGCAGAGGCAGATTAAGATGTTCGAGCCATTAAGATATGCAAGAATCGAGGATGTGGAAAATATTATGGAGGAAGTATTGAAAAAAAAGAAGGTTTTTTAAACTTAGATTGACTATTTAAAAAATGGCTGTATTGGAAACAGTTTTAGAGCTGCAAAAAAGGGGGTATGATAATTCTACAATTGTTGATTTGCTAAAGGAAAAAGGCGTTTCCCCAAAAGAGATAATGAATGCCCTCTCTCAGGCAAATGTGAAATCTGCTGTTGATTCTGAAAAAGATGAAATAAAGCAGATGAATGACGCGCAAGCTTCAATGCAGCCTTCCATGATGGAGCAGGAATCTCCGGCTCAAATCCCCGCGCCGCAGGCACAGCCAGAACAGCCTCAGGAACAATACATTTATCCTACCCCTGCTGCATATTCTGAGCAATACCCCCAATATCAACAGCCGCAGGCAGCCTATCAAGGTTATGAAACAGAAACCATAAGCGAGCTTGCAGAGCAGATTGTTATAGAAAAGCTTTCTGACACAAACAAAAAGCTCTCCTCCTTGGCAGAATTCAGAAGAATCGCTGAGGCAAAGATAGAAGATATGGGGCAAAGAATAAGAAAGATTGAGTCAACCATTGAAAACCTCCAGATGTCAATACTCAGCAAGATTGGAAGCTATGGAAAAAATCTGGACGACATAAAAACAGAGATGCAGGCAATGCAGGGCACATTCAGCAAAGCGCTTAATCCGCTGATAGACAGAACAAGAGCATCATCAGGCAGATTCCAGGCAGAGCAGGCAGAAGAAACTGATTCTAAACAAGAAGATGATGCTGAAAGGCCTGCAAGAAAATCCAAGGCAAAGGATGAGTTTGAGGCTTATTTAAGATAATAAGAATTTATGCCAAGCAGAATATATTTTATTCTCTACTGCTTCCTCGTCATCACCCACGATGCAATAACAGCTATAACCAAAAGCAAAATCGCTCCTAAAAACTTTTCAGATGCCAAAAAATTCTTTATGCTGATAAGCGCTGTGCTTGCCCCTGGCTCTTCATTCAAAACTGGCTGAATAACAGGATTGAAAACAATCACAGTTGCAATAAGAAAGACTATTATAAGCAATATAATAAAAACCCAGCCCACCCATGGCTTCATAAAGGCATCCAGCTTCTGCTGGGATGCTCCGATAATAAGCGCTATTAATACCAATACAACTATTAAAACAGCAAACCACGGCAAAACCTTGAGTATAATCTGCCTTGTAGAAGACGCAGTAACAAAGATGATTGCAAGTATAAAGCTTATCAGAACAATAATAAATTTATTCTCCCCCAATGCCTTTGTCTTGTCAAGAAGCGCATACGCAATCACAAACACAAAAAGAAAGCCAAACAGCGGCATAAAATAGCTGAATGCTGAGATGTCTAATGCCATTTTGATGTTTTTATGTCTGTTATCTCTGTCTAATTTAAAATATTTTTTCTTTTTAACTAATCTAAAAACCTTTTAATTTTTACCGCCCCCTGCAAAATACAAGACTTATAACTCTATTTATTCGGCAGCTTTCTGCTTTCCCGCAGTCATTACAGCTATGATTGCGCCAGCAATAATCAACAAAACAATTATTGCGCCCATATACCTGTCCCACCACCATGAGCCAGCAAACCCAATAGTGCTAAGGCTGCTGAATGTTGCAACAAGAAATATCAATATGCCAATCCCCATGAAAATATAATTCCCCCATCCCCAGCCATTGACGCCTTTATCCTGCCACAAAGGAACAAACACGCCTATCAAAATCATTGCTATAAGCAGTATAGAAATGCCCTGCCCGAGCTTAGGAAACAGCACCGAGAAAAAATCAGAGACAACAGGGTTTGTTATAGCAATCAATGCAATTGATATTGATATTATAAAATTAATGCCTTTCTTGTCCTCTAATATCTTCATCTTTGACAGAATTGCAAAGACAATTGCAAAAATCAATAGAAGCGGCAGAATGTACCTGAAAAAACCAATAGTATCCAGCTCGCTCAACACAGTATCTATGTTTGTCGCCAAGCCTGTTAGGATATTCAATGCCATATGTGTTAAAAATAAATATTGTTTAAATATCTTTCGTTTTTAAGATTATTTTCATATTTGAGAGTTTTATCCTCCTATCTTTGCTGGTGCAGAGGGCCCCCCGCCTCCCCCTTTAAAAGCAACAACAACTGCGACAACTATGGCAATAACAACGAAAATAGTTGCCCATAGCGTAGTGGTCCTCTCATCGCTTCCTGAAAAAAACCCATACACCTTGTCCCAGGCGCCTGTTGCCCATATCACAACTATTATTACACCAATTCCTATAAGAACCCCAAATGTAATCTTCAGCCCATTGCTTAGTTCAAAACCCTCCTTTCCTGTGCTGACAAATGCAAATAATATCATAAATACGAGAATCACAACAGCAGATATCCCCAAGAAAGGCATCAGCTTTGATATAACGCCTGTTGCATAGGAGTATGAAACAAAAATCAATGCTATGGCAAATGAAACTATGGCATCAATCTGCTTCTTGTCCTCCCCAAGTATCTTTGATTTTTCAAGAATTGCAAATATAAGTGTGAAGATAAGTATAAACGGCAGAATTATCTCGCTGAATATAGGTGACTGAAATAAGGTAGATACCATTTTTATGTAAAACAGGATTTATTCAGGATTACTGAGCTGGCTCTTCTGTCTCTGATGATTCAGTTTCTGGCTGTGTCTCTTGCAATGGCACTGCTGACTTGCTGATGATAAACACATCGCCTATGCTTCTCACAAACTGATGAGGCACAATAACTCCTCTCGCTCCGCCTAAAAAGTTTCCTACTCCACCTGCGACCCTTATCCTCCAGCCGTCTATCTTGTTCTCAACAAGATTTGCCTCTTCAATCTGCCCGAAAAAGTCACCTGCATCTGTGTATACCCTTTTTCCTATCACATCTGAAATCTTTTTTATCTTTATCATTTTAAACCGCTTTTGATATTTAATTTCCCTCTTAATCAGTTTAAATACTTTTTCTTTTTAAAGCTTTGCATTTTTCACCCCCGCACCCATAAGAATAAAAATAGCCTGCAACACAGCTCAAAAATAGCAAGATTTATAAAAAATATATTCTTTAGTAAGCTATGCTAAAGCCACAAGAGCTCTTTCATGTTATTATAGCCATACTTGTATTTGCATTTGTGATAAGCTTCACTCAAGGCGCAAAGGCATTCATTTGGGCTTTGCTTTATTCCTTCCTGATAATAATCATAAATGTTGAAGCAAAAAAGGCTGCTGCATATTATTATGAGACAGGCATCAGAATAAAAACATGGCATTTCCAGAGGTACGGGGTTTTTCCGTCAAGCTATTTCACAACACAAATTCCTATAGGAATTATTCTTCCGGTGCTTCTTTCCATAGTTTCCCTTGGCTATGCAAAATGGATGGCATTCCTCCAGTTTGACTCAATGCCTCTAAAGCAAAAAGCTGCCAAAAGGCACTATGGAGACAGATTTTCAGAATTGGTTGAAAAGCATCTTGCGTTCATAGCAGCTTTTGGAATACTCGGAAACATCATCCTTGCGATTGTCTTCGCCCTGTTCAATCTCGGGGATTTGGCAAGATTGAGCATATACTATGGATTATTCAACATTCTTCCTGTATCGCAATTGGATGGAACAAAGATATTCTTCTGGAGCTGGAGGCTTTGGCTTTTCATGCTGGCATTGCTTGTAGCCTCTTGGCTCTTCCTAATCCCTTTTTAATTCCTCGCAGGAGTTAAGTTTTTAAATCCCTTTTTCTGCCTATTTTGCATGAATATAGAGCTAATAAATGAGAGTTTAGCAATCCCGGTTTTCTCTTAGCTTTGCATATATTTTCTAAACTTTCCAGATTAAACTTTTTTAATATTCTCTAAAAGATTGAGGCAGGTTAAAATGAAAAAAGTAAAGGATTTTTTATGGAAGCCTGGAATGACCGCAGAAGAATGCGTTGACAGGTTTGACAGCCTAGGCTATCAGGCAATTGAGTTGTATGAAGCATCTGAAGTAGTATTAAAAATGAAAGATTCCGGAGCGAAAATCTTTTTGACATTCACCTCAAACATGATAACCTCTGGATTAAGGGGCTTTTTTGCCCAATTGATAAAATTGGGGGCGGTTGATGTCATTGTCACAACCTCTGGCTCTATAGAAGAGGATATTATGAAGGCAGTGGGGGAGGAGTTTGAAATATCCAGTTTTAATGCAGACGATGTTTACATGCATGAAAAAGGGGAAAACAGGATTGGAAATCTCCTTATCAGGAATGAAAGCTATATGAAATTTGAGGACAAAATGTCTGATTACTTAAAAAAGATATATGAAAAGCAGAAAAGAATAGCTGTTTCTGAGCTGCTTAAAGAATTAGGCTTGATGCTGAATGATGAAAACTCATTTTTATATCAGGCAGCAAAAAGGAATATTCCTGTCTTCTGCCCCGGAATAGCAGACAGCGCAATAGGCTTTCATTTATTCATGTTCCAGCAGGACCATCCGGATTTTATTGTTGACACAATACAGGACATAAAAAATGCAATCTTCTGCTCAAGCAATGATGAAAGAAAGGGCTTGATTGCATTGGGGGGGAGCATTTCAAAGCACTATGCTGTTTTTTCTGCGCTTTTAAGCGGGGGTTTTGAGTATGCTGTCTACATGACAACCTCCCACCAGAGCTCTGGAAGCTTTGCAGGCGCAACAACTCAGGAGGCTAAATCCTGGGGTAAAATAAAGGATGATGCAGAGGCGGCAACTGTTATAGGCGATGTGACAATAACCTTTCCTCTAATGATGATTCGTGTTCTTGAAAAGCTAAAGCAAAAAGGTTTGTTAAAAAGCATATAAGGCAAATAAAAACCAGAAACATAAAATGGAAGCTAAATTTATTTTAAGCAAAAAAGCAGTTCTTGAGCAGTATAACAAGCTGAAAGAGTTAGGCGCCGATATGAGAGGTTGGAAATGTCCTGCAGGAATTAACAGGCTGCTTCTTTTCCCTCCATGCGCCTGAAGAGATAGGCATGATTAAGGACAAAGATAAAATCTTCTTCTTTTCTCAGGCATTGAGCCAAGATGAGATAAGCCGGATAATAAAAAAACATGTCAAAAATTTTGTTATTGACAATGAAACAGACTTGAAAGAGCTTATTGATTTTATAAGCAAAGAAAAAATCAAGGTTAACATCTGCCTGAGGATGAAAATTCAGGAGCATAGGATTGGCTCAGGAAAATACTTTATTTATGGAATGCCTGCAAGAAAGGTAAATAAGATAATAAGCGAAATAAAAAACAATCCTTTCATAGACAAGATTGGCATACACATCCACAGAAAAAGCCAGAATACAAGCGAATGGAGCATAAAAGCAGAGCTTGAGGATTCCCTGACACAAGATTCTCTTAACAGGATAAGTTTAGTGAACATTGGAGGCGGCTTGCCTGTTGAATACAAATCATACTCGTCAGATGTCCTGCCATACATATTCAGCAAAATAAAAGAGGCAAGAGAATGGCTTGCAAAGCATAATATAAAAACATATCTTGAGCCAGGAAGGTTTATCGCAGCCCCTTCAGTAAGGCTTCAGGCAAAAATAATTCAAATCTATGACAGCATCATAGTCTTGAACTGCTCTCTGTATAACTGCGCCCTCGACACATTGCTCACAAACACAAAAATGCTCATAGATGGCGAGCTTCCAGATAACTCTGTTGAAGGGCAATTTTATCTTATAAAAGGAAATACGCCAACAAGAGATGATATATTCAGATACAAGGTAAAGCTTAAAGCTCCAAAAGTGGGGGGTATTATAACATTCCTGAATGCGGGCGCATACAACTACACAACAGACTTCTGCAGCCTGCAGAAGTTGAAAACAGAGGTTGTTGAAGAGTTTTGATGATTTTTGGAGTTTAGTGAAATGATGTCGAAGGCAAAAAGATTGGAAATCTCTAATTTGTCAAAGATTAAAGCATCATAGTAATCTTTTTATATTGGGCAATCTTTTTTAAAGCAATGAAAAAAGAGGGTTTAGAAGAAAGAATTAGCAGGTGGGCTAATAATTGCATCTGGTCAGGCATTCTCGCAGGGTCTGTTATATCACCCATCGTATATGGAAGGGTGTCAAACTCAGAACCTGGAGTTTATGCCCCTTCTGATGAAAAAACACTGCTTGTAGTCCTGGGCTCATTCATCATCTCTGGCATCATAGTTGGCTCATTGTATTCTTTCATAAGAAGAAAATATTCTTCTATAAGAAGAGAAAAATCAGTTTATAGTGAATAAAAATAAAGGGCAAGATATCTGCAATAGTCTTGTCAAAAGTCCTTTACCTCAACTCTTTTTCCGTTCTCATATTTGTACAGCTTTCCCTCTTCTTCGCCACTGCATTGCTTATGCGAGCCATCACAGAATGGTTTGTTTTTGCTCAATCCACACATACAAATCCATTTGCTTTCTCCACCAACTTTTACTTCCATCGGCATTTTTTCTTCTTGCTTTACAATTCTTGCCATTTTTATACCTCTAAATAGTAATCTTTTTATATTAATAAAACTTTATTATGTATAGTAATAATCAAAGGTATATAAAGGTGGTAGTAACCAAAAGTAAAGTTTTAAGTGAATAAAATGGAAAAAACATGCCCAATAACGAAAATATTAAGTTATCTCAGCAAAAAATGGACTTTATTAATATTGAGAGAATTACACAATAACGGAACAAAAAGGTTTAATGATTTAATCAGAGAGATGGAAAATATTAGTCCAAGAACCTTGTCAAAACGATTAAAAGAACTGGAAAAATTAGAGTTGGTTTCAAGGAAAAGATTTAACGAAATTCCACCAAGAGTTGAATATTCATTAAATAATAAAGGAAAAGAATTGATTAAATGTTTCAAACATCTTGATATTTGGGCAAGAAAATTTGATGCGAGATGATTCAGGCGAGGGTAGTCGGTGATTTGACTTAACATCGCGATTAAGCGATGTTTTTCGGACTATCTTTAAAATTATAAATTTCCGAAAAATATGGGTGGAGAAGTCTGCAAGACTTCGGAACTCTTTAATCGCTGTTCAACTCTCCAGAAAACTTGCAGAGATTGATTTTTAGTGCAACGATGCCGAAGGCAAAAATGTAAAGTTAAAGCGGACTTTGGGATGGTGGGAACGCTCGGCGTTCCTTTAAGATTTTGGATTGTCGCCGTAGTTTTCGTTAAGTTGGGGGGCAGTAGTTTTTTGCTTCTTTTTAGAAAAAAGAAGATTTTTAGTTTTCTATAAATTGAGATAAATCATAAGTATTAATTTTCCATAAGTCATTTTTCTTTAGCCAATTTATAACAAGAGTAAATGATTTACTTATGTCCTCAAAATAGGGCGGTTGAATTGAAGTAAGTTTATTGTTTAAATTAATAAAATTATTTGGTCTTTGATTTTCTCTCTGACTATAAAAAATAAAACCGTGCGCCCAAGAATTTCTATCAGGGTTTATCTCATTAAATGCTTTAATAAAATCATAAAAATCAGAAGTATTATTCAATTTGTTTTCTGTTAATTTATTAATGAACATATCTTTCATTTGTCCATAAGTTTTGTGAGAGTTTATTTCTTTACAATATTCTTTCATTACTCTTTCAATTATAGACATCCAATGCAAAAATCTTCCTCTCAGAATGTGAACTTCTTTCAAATCTTTTTCTTCATCATTCCTGCTGGAAGAAATATCTCCATAAGAAATTAGAAAATCATCTGCCATTTTATCACTTATTATAATTGTAAGATTGTTTAATCAATTCAAAAAGTTTTAGCAGTTCATCTTTATTTTTTACAAGAACCTCATAATCGCCGTTACCCCAATGTCCAACGGCTTTTGGTTTTGTTAAATCTCTTGCTATACCAAAAGAGTCATTTAACTTTCCGCTTGGAACATTCAAAAACGCTTTAATTGTGTTTTTCTGAATTACAATATCCACAAAATTAGTGGTAAGTTTGTAAGCTATATATTTGGCTTTTGCTTCTTCTGTGATTGACTCATCTAAACTGCTTATCATTTCGTTTAGTTGCATAAAAAGTTCTTTAATTTCTTTTGAAGCAACCGCAAAATGAGAATCAAGAGTGTACTCTTTTTGAAGTTTTGGCAAAGTTTCTTTTTCTTTTAAAAAAAAAAAAAAAATTTCTCTTGTGCTGA
>JACOYM010000068.1 GCA_016181905.1 Candidatus Pacearchaeota archaeon
AGCTGATTTTGTTTGGAGCTGCACTTGATGCAGGAGCTGTTGCACCATGGGCACCATGGAGCCGAATATACTGTTACTTTGTGCGTCATTTTCGTCACTCTATCTAATTAATTATATTGATTTTAGATATATGTTACTTTTAAAGGTTAAATGCGATTTTTAATCATTGTGGCGGCTGGCATCCGCAATCGCACACTTTCCCTTCATGTTCATGCCCGCACATAGAACATTCCATCCCTACACCTCCCTAACTTTTAAATAACTCTGTTTTTGGATTAAATGTTTCTTGCTTATGACTAGAAGTGGCTTTTCTTGGCTCAACAAAAAATACTTTACCACCAATCATACCATCTTCTGCAGCTACCTTTATTCCAAAATGTGCGTGCATTTCGCGATTTTTCTGCCCTTTCAAACCAAAGACAATATCATAATACTCCCCATCTTTTTTATTCTTCTTTATTTTTATACGAGCAAAGTAGCTCTTTGATTTTATTTCCCATTTCTTTTTTACCATATTAAACAGAAAATTATAAGATTGATTTATAAGTAACTAACACTCCAGTTAACGAAATCGCACCAATCACAGACCATAAAAGAAAACTCGGAAAGTCATTACCCCAACCGATAGATATTACTTGATAAGCTGAAAAAATTAATACTATTAGCGAGATTGCAAAAATTATCTGTTTTATTTTTCTCATTTTAAGCAATTTCACAATTTTATACAGATTTTTATTTGCTGTAAAGCCCCTTCAGCGTCCCGCTAACCTTCTTGACCTTAATCAGTTTTTTAGACAAAGCTAGCGCAGCCCTGACTTTATCAACATCCTCCCTGTTTACAGCTAGAATATTGCTCCTGACAAAGGCAGGCGCTGCCTTTGCATACCCCAAAATGCCAATATAGTCCAGGATTGCCTGCTCCTTCTCTGATTTTGCCGCGTTTGTCTCAAGCAGCAGGTATCTCTTCTTTTCCTTCATGCTTGGCTTAATCTTTATTTCCATTTTCTTATTTTTTTGATAAACATAAACAATGCAGTTAATATAATTAATATGCCTATTGTAATTGCAGTATTCTTGTAGTTAAGTATTTTTCCTATTATATCCGCGATAGGCTTTGCTGTAATAGGTGCGCGGGCATTTGTTTCAGCAGTATTGTTGGCTGGGGGCGCTGTGTTATTTATCCCTGCGCTTATTGACTCATTTATGGATTTTATAGTAAAATTTGCCTTGTTTGCTGCCTTGTTGAGGCTGTTCAGCCTGACAGACAGGTCATAATAATTGTCTTCTGTAACATCAAACTTCTTTTCCTCTCCAACAGAAAGCGTTGCTGTTTGGGTTGTGCTTGACACATCTATTGTTGCGGCTGTTTCTGTTAAATCTGAGAGCTTAACAAGATGATTCTCCCCGGATATATCAACCTTAAACTGGTCTTTTTTTGTTATCTCTTTTGTGTAGCCTTCTTTGAGTTGATTGCCGGTCAATGTATATGTATTTCTTGTGTCACTTGCTGTTGTTGTTGGCGCATTATTTCCGCTATTGCTGCTGGTGCTGCTACTGCTAGAGCTGGATGAGCTGGAGCTTGTTATGGTAAAGCTTCTTAGGCTTGGAATGCCCTCATTCAAGGCAGCATCAATGCAATTGACCTGCCATGTATGGCTGCCTCTGGAAATGTCTGAAGCAGCTATCTCATTTGCTGAGGACTGGCTTACAGAAGTGCTGTTGTATGCATAGGTTGAGCTGTCTATCAGCAGCCTGCAGCTTGATATTGCCCCGCTATCGCTTGCATTGTAAGAAAATGTTATGCCTGTTGATGATGTTGAATATGAGCTTGCAGGGGAGTTGAGTGTTACAGCCGGAACTGTCGCATCAATTATGAAGAGAATATTTGCGCTTGAATTTAAATTTCCTGCGCTGTCATTGCAATAAAAGGTTATGTTGTGCTGCGCCTCTGCAAGCGCAGAGTTTGTGTAATTGAAGTATGTGCTGTTGATTTTTGTCATTGTCACATTTGCCCCATTGTCTATGGAAAATGAACAACTGCCATTCTCATTCAGGCTTACATTGAACCTTCCTGAATTGCTCCAGCTGTTATTTGCCGGAGAATGCAATGTTAAAGCAGGCTTTGTTATGTCATATGTTATCGAGAAATTTGCAGAGGCGGATGCAGAGCGTATATCATTATGCGCAAGGCAGTTCCATTTGTAACCTGCTTCTGCTGAAAAACTAAAGTTGAAGGCTGTTGAATTAGACAATCCGGATATATTTTTCAACTCGCTGTAAACAACAGAGCTTGAATTCCAAATATAAAATGTAATGTTTCTTAATATTGTTGTTTCTGCTGTTGTGGCATTGCATGTAAAATTCTGGGCAGCCTGGTTTGCAAAAGAATTATCCTGAGGCGACACAAGCGTTAGCTGGGGCGGTATTGCATTAATGCTGAAATGCCTTAATGCTGTTGTGTTCATATTGTTTAGCGTGTCATTGCATGAGAAGGTTATATTATGCGAGCCATCAATCATGCCTGTTTTTGTGTAATTGAAATATGTTGCATTGAACATTGCCATGCTTGCATTTGCAGCGTTGTCAAGAGAAAAGCTGCATGAGCTTCCTGCCTCATTCAATGCCACATTGAACTCTAATGCTGATGTGTTATATGTTGCATTCTGCGGGGAGATGATTGTTATTGCAGGGGCAATAGTGTCAATACTGAAAACAACATTTGTTGAATTTGCATTATTTGCTGAGTCATTCGCATAGGCAATAATTGTATTTGAGCCCTCGCTAAAATTCGCATAGGCAGAGATTGTGTAGGTGTAATTTGTGTTATTCCATGAATACCATACTGACTGAATTGCAATATTGTCTGATGCAGATATATTCACAAGTATCTGCCTTGTGTTATATGTTGCATTCTGCGGGGAGACGATTGTCACATTAGGGGCTGTTGCATCAAGAGAGGCTATGGCAGAAAAAATATCTATCCTGGGATAGTTTCTGTTTGTAGATGAATCATAAACCGCCCTGCCTGTATCGTTTAATTTATCCTCTATCTCTGCTGGTGTTAATATGCTTCCTGTCCCGAGCCTTTTAAACTGCCTAAGCAAGGCAAAGGCAGCAGAGGCATGAGGGGCTGACATTGATGTGCCCGAAGCAACAGCATACCCATTAGCGCAGTTTGTAAACCCTGCAGGGCAAAGCCATGAGGTTGAGTTGATGCTGCTTCCTGTTGCAAGCAAATCTGTCAGGTTATTCCTGTTTGTGTAGCCTGCAATGGCGTCATTCTTGTCTGTTGCTCCGACAGCTGTTGCATTCTGCACACAGGCAGGAGACGAGATGCCTGTTGTTGAGCCGATGTTTCCTGTTGCAACAACAACAGATATATTCTTTGCAATTGCCGCGTTTATAGAAGGCGCTAAAGCATCATTATTGCAATAGCTGCTGTAAACCGCAAGGCTTCCAAGGCTCATGCTTATTACAGATATGTTATACCGAGCAGAGTTATTGGTGCAGAATTCAATTCCATATAATGTGTCAGACCCCCATCCTCCACCGCCAGAATCCAGTGTCTTGACAGCTATAATCTTTGAGTCAGGAGCTGTTCCTTTTATGCTTCCATTTGCCGTTATTATGCCAGCAACATGTGTTCCATGGCCGTTGTCATCAATAGGGTCGGCATCATTGTTCACAAAGTCCCAGCCATAAATTATTTTTGAGCAACTGCTCCAGTTGTATGTTGTGTTTGTTGTGCCATTTATTATCTGGTCAATATAAAAGCCATAGTCTGTGACAGCAGCATCGGTAGAAAGCCTTACAAAGATAGTGTCACCATCAGAGTAAGGTGTCCACACGTCCTGGATAATGCCATTTATTCCATGATAGCTTGCAATCTCTGTTCCATTAGAGCTGTATATTATCACCCTGTCATATGCATCCTGCCCTGCAAACTCTCCCTGATACTCTAGGCTGATGTTAGCAAAATGCACCGCTATCCTTGAAAATCCTGTGTAATTGATTTTCCATGTGTTGTTATAGTCATTAGAGTAGTTATGCTCTGATTCTAAGGTGTAATTTACAACATTACCCTCTAAACTCAAATTTTTTATTGCGCATGCCCCCAAGTCAGGATGAGAATAATTCACGCCTGTGTCAATCACACAGATACTTTCATCTTTCCCAGTCAGGTTTGTTCCATTAGCGACAATCTGCCATGTTCTTGTTGCATTCATTAAAGAAACAGAGTCCTGCAGAAAAGCCTTCACAGGATAGTCATAATAAATCTTTTTGACATTTTCATTTGCCTGTAAATTTCTTATATCATCCTGCGCCAAGATTGCAGAAAATCCATTCAAAGATGAAAATCTGTGTTTTACCTTTTCCTTTCCAATTAAATTTATTGATTCCTCCCTTACAGATATTTTTAGCGCTTCTATGCCTCTTTGGCTAAGGCTTTTTATGCTGCCTTTTCTAATCTCTTCCGGGCTTTTCAGCTCAACAATAACCCGGACTTTGTCATTATTTTCCAATTCCTGAAAAACCTTATCTTCAGCCTTGCTTTCTCTGTGTGAATTGACAGATTCCCCGCGTATCCCGCTGGCTATTATGGAGATGATAAATATAAATGAGATGAAGCATGCCAAAACTATTGTTGTTCTTTTCATTTTCTTATCTCCTCAATTTTCTTTGCAATTTATTCTCCTGCACATTTTCCATTCTGGCATCTGCAGATGCCAGGCCCGCAGTTGTACAGCGCTATGCATGCCATGTTTTCCGGGCAGTTTTTCAGTATTTCCTGGTAAGACAATGCCTCCTGTTTTGTCATGCAAGATGACTGCCCGCCCATGCTGCATCCGCAGCAATCCTTATTTTGCAAAATGCAATCATCATTGCTTTTGCATACTTTAATGCTTTGGGATTGCTCTTGGGTGCTCCTTAAAAGAATGACCATTGCAACAAGCAACATTATCAATACACCAGCAAAAATCAATATATTCTTGCTGTGTTTTATTTTTATGCTTAACTCTTCCCCTTTCTTCTTGTTTCTGCCCCCTTTATCCATAATTTTACCCGGATATCCTGGTTTAAATAATTTGTTTTTGTGGAACATATTAATCTGCAAAGATATTTAAATCAATTTTTCCAATGTAAACTGAAAGAAGAAAAGAGGAAACTGAATAAAATCTAATAAAATGAACATACATACAATTGGCGGATTTGGCGAGGTGGGCAAGAACATGACTGCTGTCCATACAGGGGACGATGTTATTGTTTTTGATATGGGCCTGTATCTCCCGCCAATAGTTGAGCTGGAGGAGAGGGAGGGTGTTTACAATGAAAAAAAGCTTAGGACAATAGGCGCGCTGCCAGATGACACTGTTCTTGACAAGCTGCATTTAAGGGAAAAGGTCAGGGCAATACTGCTTGGGCATGCGCATCTCGACCACATCGGCGCTATTCCATATGCATCTTACAGGTATAATGCAGATATTGTTGGGACGCCCTTTACAACAGAGGTGCTAAAAACCTTGCTCAGGGACAATAATTCAAGGATAAGCAATAATATAAGAGTCATACAGCCAAACTCATCTTATATTGTCAAGGGGAAAAAGGATTACGAGGTAGAATTCATAAATATAACACATTCCACACTTCAGACATCTTTGGTGGCTTTGCATACAGATGAAGGGGTTGTTCTTTATGCAAATGACTTCAAACTTGACAATTCGCCGATTGTTGGCAAAAAGCCAAACTATGAGGCAATAAAGAGGATATCACAGAAAGGTGTCAAGGCACTTATTGTTGACTCTCTTTATGCAGATGACGAAAGAAAAACCCCAAGCGAAAAGATTGCGCGGGGATTGCTAGAGGATGTTTTATTAACGACAAGAAACTCAAACTCAGCAATTGTCGTGACAACATTCTCCTCCCATATAGCAAGGCTGAAAAGCATAGTTGATTTTGGAAAGCAGCTTGGAAGAAAGGTTGTTTTTGTTGGGAGAAGCCTAAGCAAATATGTATCTTCTGCAATGAGGGTAAACCTATGCCCGTTTGAAAAAGATGTGACTATTGCGAGTTATAAAAAACAGGTCCATAATATATTAAGGGAAGCTGACAAGTCGCGCAAAAAATACCTGATAGTATGCACAGGGACTCAAGGCGAGCCAGGCAGTATCCTTGACAGGCTTTCAAGAAATGAACTGCCATTCTCTTTTAACAAGGATGACCATGTCATCTTTTCATCCAGAACAATACCCACGCCAGTAAGCATAAACAACAGGCAGCAGGTTGAAAAAAGGCTTAAGCATAAAGGCGTCAGGATTTTTGACTCTGTCCATGTTTCAGGGCATGCTGGCAGAGAAGATTTAAGGGATTTTATAGAAATGGTAAAGCCAGAGCATATAATCCCTGCGCATGGCGACCTGCAAAAAATGACTGCAATGGTTGAATTGGCATCAGAGCTGGGTTATAAGCTTGGAAAAAACTGCCATCTTGTCCAGGACGGGCAGATTGTTAAGTTATAAAATGGCAAGGCAAGATATTGTTTCAGGATTAAGGAATGCTGTTGAGAGGGGTTATTCTATTGATGTTGCTATAAGCAGCTTTGTAAATTCAGGATATAAAAAAGAGGAGGTTGCAGAGGCTGCTGCTTATGTAGGAGACCTTGCAGCAATTGCGCCGCAAAAAACAATTATCCCGCAAATTCCAGCAATGCCAAATGCAATTCAAGGAACACCAACAGAAACAATCCCGCAGCCAATCGAGGCTGTTCAGCAAAAACAAAAAAAGAGCAGAAAGGCCCTGATTATTGTCATTATTCTTTCTATTATTCTTCTCTCATTAATAGGGGTTTTGGCTTATTTAATCTTCTTTAAAAGATTGTTTGCATAAAAAATTAAATAAAAAAATGCCTAAAGTTTAAAATGCCCGTATATGAGCCAGCAGAGGATTCTTTGCTTCTTGCAAAGCATGTGAAAACAACAGCAGGAGAGATTTTAAAAGAAAATCCTGCGGCAAGAGTTCTGGACATGGGAACAGGAAGCGGAATGCAGGCAGCAGTATGCATTGATGCGGGGATGAAAAAAGAAGATATTCTTTGTGTTGATATAGACAAAGGGGCAGTAAAACTCGCCAAGAAGAAAGGGTTTAATGCTGTTTTATCGAACTTATTTTCAGGTATAAACAAGAAAAATAAATTTGACTTGATTATTTTTAATCCGCCGTATCTGCCAGAAGACAAAACAGGGCATGACAGGGGGAGGGACACAACAGGAGGCAGGAAAGGAGACGAGACTATTTTGAGATTTTTGAATCTGGCAAAAAGCTACCTGAACAAAAATGGAAAAATAATGATTGCATTAAGTTCATTTACGCCGAGAGAAAGAATCAGCAAAGAAATTAAAAGCCAGAAACTTAAAATGAAAGTTTTAGAAACACAAAACCTGTTCTTTGAAAAGCTGGAGGTGTGGATGCTG
>JACOYM010000069.1 GCA_016181905.1 Candidatus Pacearchaeota archaeon
ATTCTGCGCCTTTTTCAGCTCGTCTTCAGTCGGGCCAGTCTGGCCAAAGCATCCTGACAAAAACACAAGCAGCAATATCAAGGGCATAAATAAAAAATATTTTTTCATGGCTTTCTCCTTTCTTCTCTCTCTAAAAAAAGCTGGGAGCTGAAAACTCTTTGAAGAAAGCCCCAGCTTTTTTGCATTACTATTCTTCTATGCTCAGTTTTTTCTTATGATTTTTTCTTCATCTGGCGCCAGATGAAATATACAACTGTTGAAATAATGATAAGAGGCAGCAATGCCCAGAGCAGTTTTAAAGCAACAAAGATTGCCCTTATCACAATAAGCAAAGCAATAGCAATAATAACACCCACGATTATCTTTTTCATCTCTTTTCTCCTTTCTATTTATCCACCTTTTCCCTCAACAGCTTGATAATAACCTCATTCTGAGTGCAGATTGCTTTCAAGACATGATATATTGCTTGTTGTGTTCCCCATGCTGTTTCAGCCGAAGTCCGCGAATTATCAGCTTCTTTATATTTATTTTCTGCCCTTCCCACATATTCTTCTGCTTTCTTAAGAAGCGCATTTATCTCTTTTGTTTCTGCACTCTGCCCGGTTGTTTCCTGCGGCTCTGATTTAGCTGTTTGAGGCAATTCAAAAAAACATATGCTGGAAATAATAATGCATACAGCTGTCCCTGCAATCAAAAACCGGGGATTAAAATGACCTTTCTTGTTTTTGATATTCATTTGTTTTCTCCTTTCTCTCAAGTTTTTCAGCTGCCTTATCATCGCGGAAGCGGGATAAGCGCTGTGCCAGCATAATATCCACCGCTATATGTAAAGCTGGCAACAACCTCTGTTCCTGAAGGAATATCTCTCTGAAAACTATCATACCCCCAAGAAAAAACTCCAACTACCTTATACTCAGAGAGCTTTCTTCCAACACTCTCGCAATACTCTGCAGCAGAGATTGTAAGAATCTTCTCCTTTGGAAATTCAGTTTCTATCTTTGTCTCTGCGGCAGTCGTGTTCTCTTTTTGTGCTGCCTGTGCTCTCTTTCTTGCACTCTTGATTGCTGGAATCGCCAGTCCGGCAATAATGCCTAGAATTGCAATGACAACCAGCAACTCTGTTAATGTAAAGCCCATCTTTTTTGTTTTCATGTTTTGCTCCTTTCTTATTTTCCAATCTTCCATGAGAGAAGGTTTTCATTAAGTGTGATATATCTTTCTTCTCCATTCCCGTATATTAAAACAAGAAATTGAGCATCCTCTTTTTTGTCAATCCTTGTTTCCTTGACTCCATAGACAATCTCAATATTCTCAGGAGTTGCCTTTACACCTTCTTTCCACTCTAATGTAACTGACAATGTTTCCTGCTGGGCAGGCATAGTTTTTGTTGATTCTTCTTGCACATTCTTCTTAGCTGTTGACGGGATAAAGAAAGATACAAACAGCCATATCACCACAATAACAGCCAACGCTTCAATAAGCGTAAATCCTTCATTATGTTTTCTCATTGCTATTTCCTTTCCTTACCTGTCTATTTGCGTTTCATAATATGTTTTAATATTTACCCTCACTACTCTGTAGTATCCATCCTCATTCTTAACAACGAGAGACCATGCATGATTATATGATTTTGGTATCTTGTCTATAACTTTCTCTCCCTCTTTTAGTTCTAGTTTAGCTCCCGCCCTTCTGAGAATAGTAGGTATAGCTGTTGCTGCTAATATCCCGATTATAGCTATCACCACTAAAAACTCTATGAGTGTGAAACCTTTTCCCCTGGTTTTCAAAGTTTTCATCTCTTTTCTCCTTTCTTTTTTCTTCATTCCTTGCAGGCCAAATGAAGAAATCTGAAATTACCTGTCATGTTAAATTGCTCAACAAGATGAACAATCCCTTTGTCATTCTCCCTGACAAAAGAGCCGCCTTTAACAGCAAGGCCTTCATCATACAAGCCAATAAATACGGAGATGCGTGCCCCTTCAGCATGCAAAGCAGCCTTTGCAACATCAATAAGCCTTGGCGGGGTGTATTTTCCTTTCAAAAAGCTTTTTTCAAGAGGCGTGCCTTTGGCAACGAATGTTGGGTTGAGATGCATATTGATTTTAATTTCATATATAGAGGCAATCCTGCTCAGGTAGTCTATTCCATGCTGTATGTCTAATATCGCCTCTTCATCACTCATGCCAGGAACAGGCTTTTGCATGAAATAGCATTTAAGCCCGTATTGATATGGCGATATCCTCCCAACAAATGACTCAAACAACTTTAGGCTAAGCCCTTTCTTGAAAATCCTGTTTCTTATGCTCTCATCAAATGCCTCAAATCCTATTGCCAATTCCAGCTCTGTTGGTGTCTCACCTTCTTTAATAACTCTTGAGATAAATTCAAGCTCTGCAAGGTCAACATATTCTGCCCTTGTTTCAATGCTGCATACAGCCAGATTTGGAAGATGCAGGTTTAACTTGGCAAGGAGATACATCAAGGCAGTAGATGAGAATGTTTCCTCATCAAGAACAGAGCCGTTATTGCTGACTATCACCTTCTTTATCCTCTCCCTTTGCCCGATTACATCAGCGCTTGCAAACACATAGTCAATCTGTTTTATTAGTGCCCTGTAATCTACATTATATTGTGATGACTTTGATGGAAGGTTGCAGCCCAAACATCTTGACCACCGGCATGCCTGTGTGTAAAAGACAATGAAAAGTATAGTCCCCTCATGGGAATTCTGAAACCACATTCCAACAGGCAGGTCTTTATTATGTTTCTCGTCAAAGTCGTATGTCTTTCCTGCATCTCTTGAACTTTTAAGTATACCTATTGAATAATCCTTTTTCTCAGGCATATTTTTCTCCTTTCTGTTCTTGTGCAAATTATTGTTGCTGTCAGCACTTCTGTGAAGAAAGCCTGTCCAAAAACGCATTTAAAATATGTCTTATGCGGACAAACACAATTATCATAAGCAAGGTCAATAAAAAGCACCAATCTGCCCTGCCTGCTTCAGCTGCCTTGCTTATTAAGAAAAGCCCTCCAGTGAAAATCGTTAAAAAACTAATGCTCATTATGTTTGCTGTCATTAAAAACAGAAACAGAAAAATAGTCTTCTTTAGAAATTTCATCTAACTCCCTCCTCTCAATATTTTATTTTTTCACTCCTCGCTTTTGCCAATATTTTTCATAACGCAAAGAAAAATCACAACTGCGATTGCTATCCATATTGCGCCCCAGGCAAAGGCAGGAATGTGCGTAATCTCTGCAAGCATCTGTGCGTCATTCTTTTCCTGCCCTGCAATCCTTAAGGTCAGAATATCTGAGAATATGTCATATACTGCATACAAGCAGCATATTGCTCCAGTCCATTGGATGAAAACCTTTTCAAGCATTCCTTTTATTTTTATGCCAAGAAACATGCAGGCAATGCCCATCGCTGCAGCAAAAGCAAGTGTGAATGCGTCCCTGACCCATAAAATTGCCTCAATTATTATCACAAGGCCAAACACCTCTGCTGCATACTCTCTCCATGGCTTTCTTGCTGATGCCCATAAAATCAATGCTCCTATCAGCGACGAGCCAATATACCCCGCGCTCAATATTACAAACCTGCTCCCTCCCTGCGTATATGTAATTCCGCCTTGCATTACATTAATAGCAATTCTCTCAACACTTCCTCCTGTCACAAGTGCTGCAATTGCATGGCTTGTTTCATGCATCAGGACAACAAGAAGCTTTAAAGGATAAAGCAGGATTGTGTTCCACAAAAAAATACTCGCCACGCACAGCGCAGAAATCACAAGCGTGTTTTTGTTTATTTTGCTTATCTTGCTGCCTATCTTAATTATGTCTATTATGTTCATAAACTGCTCCTTTCTTTATTTCTGCATTTCTTTTTTCTCACAAGAAATCAAAACTTAACCTCAAGCCCGTTTGCCTTGACAGATTGTATTATGAATCTGCCTTTATCATTTCCATAATCAGGGTAATGCCCCCTTAATTCTATCTGCCCCTCATCACCCTTAGCAATTTCAGATTGGATTATAGCTATCGCTGCTGTAAGCTCTTTATCCTGTTCAACATCTGTAATAGCCAAAACATTCTTGCCATCAACTTCCAGAACTACGGCTATATAATCAAAACTCCCTCCCGAATCTGGGGCAACGCTTATCGGTTTTCCTATGATAACTGAAGGATATTTTTCCTCTGTGTTTTCTTCCTGCATCTCAGTGCAGCCACCTATTACAAAAACCATTAAAATCCCAAGCAGGATAAATATTGATTTATTTTTCATTTTAATTTCTCCTTTCTTTAGTCATTCTCTTTTTCCTTATCCTTACAACTTAACTAATGCTTTCCTCTTTTCCATAAGTGAAATTCACAATCTTGCTTTTGGAAAGCTCAAGGTTTGGCATGATAATGATGGCTTTGTCCTGATTGAGAAATCTTGAGCGCCTCACCCCTATGCTTAAAACCCTGACCTTTTCCCCAGATGGCAGCTGAATCTCATCCCCCATCCTAAATGGCCTGTCAACCATAATAAGAAACCCTGCGATTATATTTGCTATTGTGTCTTGTGCTGCAAGCGCGATTGCCAGGGAGCCCACTCCAAGTGTTGTAATTAATGCATTGATATTTACCCCAAAATGGCTCAGGGTGATAATCAGCCCAATTGCCCAGATGAGTATGCGAGCCACATGCTTAAATAATGGTATAAATTCATCATCCAGCTGTGTTTTAGTCATTATCGCTATATTCTCTCCATACCATTTCAGGATTGTGCCTGCTATCCTCTGCATCCAGTATGTTACAAATATCGCTGTCATCAAGAACACAATGCCTCCTATAAGCTTGTCCTGCTTTTCAGATAAGCTGCCTTTTATGTAGAAATAAAAAAGAAGTATCAGCACAATAAAGAACAGGGGAAATAAGCTGCCCTTGAATATATCGCGCCATAATCTGTTAAATCTGCTTTTCATTTGCTTTCCTTTCTTTTTAGAAAATCTTTCAGAAAAATAAGAGGAGCAGTTTTTGCATGATTTTATACAAGATTTACTGCTCCTCTTTATGCTCTTTGCTTTTGCTGCCAGGGATAATATATTATGAATGTTCTAAAGCTGCAATCATTATCTCATTCTGCTTAAATTTATTTATTTTGTTTGCCTCTTAATCGCTTTGCTTCTTTAACTTCGCCATCTCTTGCAAATCTCTCTATTTCATAACCTCCAATTTTACAATCTTCTCCATCAGATACAAAGTAACCAAAAATAGCGGTTCCTCCTGTCTTAGAACTTGTTCCAAAACCCTCTTCGCAAAAGAAAATTCTCTTCAATTTATCCCCTTTATATGCTGCCGCTTTTAAAACAACAAATTTCCCTTTCAGCTCTTGGTTTAAGTTATTTGCCATTTTACACCTCCTTTGTCTGCCTAATTCTATTTGGTGTCATGAATTTTCTTTTCTAAATCCTATTCCTCCTCATATGATTTTTCAAGGTACTTCCACCATTTAAGCTTTGGAAAAACAAAGAATATTAAAAAAACTACAATAAACACACTTACATACCCAAATGCAATGAATATGCCTCCTCCCCCTTTATCTTCCAATTTCATAGACAAGTTTACCCCAAACAATACTGCAGCAAGTATTCCTAAAAAGCAGGAACCGAAAAACAATGCAAACAGCAGATAATAAATAATCTCTTTTTTAATTTTTTTAAACATCAAAATCGCCTCCTTTCTTTACCTATATTTTAAAAAAGGGCGATGACAAAAATGAAAGGCATCATCGCCCTGTGTATTTCTTTGTTCCTATACTCCTATTTAATCTCCTGTTATTCCCTTTGCCTCAAGCAGCCTAATCTCTGCCTCCCATTTTTTTCTGTCGTCGTCATAAGTGTCAGGACTTGGCAGAAGGCTTTTTTCTGTGCAGTTTATCAGTGCCTGAAGAGTCTGGTATCTCCTTGTGTCTCCTATTGCAGGCTGGACATAGTTATTGATTATCTTCTTTATTTGCTCAATCGCAAGCTTTTTGTCTTTAGCTTCTTCAGCTTTGCCAATCAGCCTGCGCCTAATTACATCAAAGCTTGCTGCAGAGTAGCCTTTAGTAAACTCATCAAGCGCTTTGATATCTTCCTCTTTGTAATCAGGAAACGCAGCTCCTAAAACCCACTTCAGGAAATCTGTTCTGTCCTCTCCCTCAGGGTCAAGTATCGGGATAATCATGTCAAGCCTGCCAGGCCTTCTCATATCAGGGGACAATAGGTGTATCCTTGCTGTCATCAGCAGCCATACAACTTTTCCTCTTAAGGAATTATCAGACATCATCGCCTGTATCTTCCCTGTCAGGCGCCTTTCTGTCTCATGCGTTTCTTTAGACACCCCTCCAAAAGCAGTGTCTGCCTCATCAACAAAAACAAGCGCCTTATCCAGTGCATAGAGAATGCGCTTTAGCCTTTCCAGCTTAACATCACTCTCGCCAAACCACATGCTGCGAAAGTTTTTCAGGACAAGAACAACCCTTCCAAGCACAGAGGCAACTGCCTTAAACTGAAAGGTTTTTCCACTTCCAATAGGCCCGCATACGCCAATACCAGACAAGGCATTGCGGCCTGTTTTATTGAACCATGGAATAAGCTCTTCTGCAAAGAACTTCTTCAGATTTCTATAGCCAACAACATCATCAGGAGTGATATCAGTGGGCTTTTCAAATTCAACTATGTCTTCATCCTTCCCGCCTAACTGGCTCTTGATAAAATCCTGAACCTTGATAATCACATCCTTTTGCTCAAGAAACTTTTTACCTTCATAGCAAACTTCATAACAAGATCCTTTTAAAAGCTGCATCAGGGCATGGATTGATAATGCTGCTGTGGATTTTGCTAGCTCATCCTCTGTGCCCCAAAGCTGAATCTTTTTGCCTCCTGGCTGCTGCCCATTAAACCAGGAGATAAAATGCTTTCTTGCCTCCTGATTTGGCGAGGGAATCTCCACCTCAATGATTTGCGGCAGGTTTGCAACAACCCTGCTCACAAGGCTTTTTGACTCTGCAGTCATGATTACAGAATCCCTGCCATTCATAAATTTTGGGTCTGAAAACCAGTTCTGAAAAGCACCTATTCTATACCTG
>JACOYM010000070.1 GCA_016181905.1 Candidatus Pacearchaeota archaeon
GTGTTGTTTATGCAAAAGCCCCATCCTGTGCATATCCATCTTGGGGTGCATGATGCTGCTCCCCCGCCTCCTCCGCCTGAACTTCCGCTGCTGCCTGATGGCGGAGATGCAGAAGTTGAAATGGTTAAACTTCTTGAGCTTGAATTTCCAATATTATTAACTTCATCTGTGCAATTAATCTGCCATGTGTAGCTGCCTGTTGAGCTGAATGTATATGAAATATTATTTTCTCCTGAGTTGCTTACATAACTTGAATTATAGCCAACAATTGCATTATTCACAATTAAACTGCAATTTGCAATATTATTTGCGTCTGTAACATTAAAACTAAAATTAAAACTTAAGGATGTTGTTGAATAATCATTGGAAGGTGAATTTAAAGATACCACCGGGGCAGCCACATCAGCAAGAACGCTGTTAAAAAGAATCACATAAGGGGCAGATGTTCCATTTTGCCATGCATAGTCCAGCCTTTCAGAATTGCCAAATGTTGTTGATGGCCTTGCTGTTACATACCTATGCGTATTGTCAGTTGTTATATTTTGTATAGCACTCCAGCTAAATGTCTGGGCATTATACCTCCTGTATTGTATCCTTCCTGCGTCTGCAGAAGGCATGGCTGTTTCCTCTGTATGCCACAGCACATACAAATTATTGTTGGCATCTATTGAGATAGTGCTATGCCCTGGCTTAATCGGCCGGGAATTGCTGACATTAAAAGGAGAACTCCATCTGCTGGAGTTTGCGCAATTGCTGCTGCAATTAACATAAACTACCTCCCCATCATTATCGTCATATGTTGCATGTATCGCATTGTTCGAGTCTATAACAAAAACCACATCATCATCTCCTGCTGCCCTGTTTGTGACATTTGCATAAGACCAATTCCCGCTATTCGTGCAATTTGCATTCGCAGAGCATGTTGAATACAATATGTCCCATTGTGTATTGTTAAGCTTGTCCATCCACATGACATGCAGGTTGTTATTAGAGTCTATATTCAAATCAGGCTGAAGAGCCCAATAATCAGCCAAATTTGATAGCTTAACAGGGCTGCTCCAGTTTCCTCCCTGAAAACAATTGCTCGTATTTCCGCATCTTGTGTATAGAATATTGCCATAAGAGGAAGCGCTATAATTCTCAAAAACAACATGAAGATTCCCTGAAGAATCTGCCCTTAACTCTGGCCTTTCCACATTTCCCTGAAAGATTGTGGTTTTGTTAACCCAGCTAGATGCATTTGTGCAGTCATTATTGCATGTTTTAAGTGTTAAATTTCTCATTGTTGATGAGTTTTCAACATAAATTAGATAAAATGTGTTATTTCTTAAAAACAAAGAATATGAAGGATAATCAATGACCTTCCTGGAATTTGATATGTTAATGCCAGATGCCCAGGTAGTTCCGTTGTTATTGGAATATGCCAAATACACATCTGAAACATCAGCCCCGCTTGTTACATTTTCTATATATAATAAAAATATGCTGCCGCTGCTGTTCCTCTCTAAAAATACCTCATTATGGGCATGTGTTGGCTCTATATTTGATGTATTTGCAACCTGAACAAAATCCGCCATTGCATTTTCCATAATAAGGGCAAAGAGTATAATAAACAAAAAAACTTTAAGCCTCATTTTATCACCTTAATCTTATATTAAAAGATAGGGAATATTATATTTTAAATCTTTTGTAAAAATCAAAAAAACCCTTTTGTCTTACCACACACTAGACAGCAGTTTATTTTTCTGGCATTAAAAGTTCAATATTAGGCTTATCAAAAAAACAATGTGCCACCCCACCTTTTAAGATGTGGTTTGCAAGGGCACTTGTTTTTAGGATGCTCAGAAATGCTTCATCCACATCCTAAAGGAGGTGGTTTCCACATAGCATTTCTGACATAAAAAAATTTAAATAGACGCTTCCAGATAGTAATATGCAACAGAAAAGAGGTATTTATTCAAAAAAGATGAAAAAAAAGCTTGGTATTATATTAATAATACTGGTGATTCTAGCCCCTTTTGTAAATGCTGCTCTTATCCCAATTGACCTTAATGGAGAATCAGAGATAAGGGTAATAGAGCAGGACAGCCAGGTATTTGAAGTAAACCCAAAAATAGCGTGCATTGACTGCGATAAAGATGCTATAACGCTGGAAAGAAGCCTTAAAATATACAAAGTCACGCAGGATGAAAATGAGAATTATATGAGCATGATAACAGTCAGCGTTAAAAACCTGGGGAATAAAGACATTGAAAATTTTGAGGTTATCGAGTATATTCCTTTAAATGTAGCAGGCAGGTCAAATGAAATAACCTTCACTCTTGAGCCTGCCAAAATTGAAGAGGCATCCAAGAATATTGTCGTAACATGGATGTTTGACAGGCTGGAGGCTGGAAAAGAAGCGAGTGCAAGTTATGTTATTAACAAAAAAATTTCAGATGAAATAATCTCCCAATACTCCCCTGAAAGCAAGATAGCAAGTTATAGAAAATCTCAAAATGGCAAGGTTGTGCTGCAAAGCAAAAACCTTAAAACTGATAATTCCTTATTAAAATATATAATATTCGGACTAGGAAGCTTGGTTGGAGTTGTTTTTTTGGCGTATCTAGCCATCTTCATATTCACTAAAAGAAAAAAAGCAGGGCATAGAAAACATAAAGAATATGAGGATAAGTATGAAAGGCTGAAAAAAACAAAAGAGGGGCTTGAAAAAATGGGCTTTAAAGTGAAAGATATTTCAATAGTTATTCCTGAAAAACATGAAATAAAAACATTTGCAGAGAGAAAGGATACGGCACATAAAGACCACATGCTCAACAGCTTAAAAGAGGCATATAAATAATAAAATGGAAGAAAGCAGAACAATAGGGGTTATAGCTATAAAAGGGGGCGTTGGCAAAACCTCCGTGGTGTCTGCGCTGGGAGCCTCGCTTGCAAATGAATTTAACAAGAAAGTCCTTCTGATTGATGCAAACTTCTCTGCCCCAAACCTTGCATTGCATTTCGGGGTTGTCAACCCTGAAAAAACAATACATCATGTTCTGAATAATACTTCTGAAACTGCAGAAGCCATACATAAGACAGAGTATGGTTTTGATGTAATGCCTGGCTCATTAATTGCTGATAAAATAGACCCATTTAAGCTGAAAAATAAGATTAAAAATCTTAAAAAAGAGTATGATATAATTTTATTAGACTCCTCCCCAACGCTAAATGAAGAGATGCTTGCAACAATGATTGCCTCTGACAATCTTGTTGTTGTAACAACACCAGACTACCCCACGCTAAGCACAACATTAAGGGCAACAATGATAGCACGGCAGAGGCAAACCCCTATAATAGGAATAATACTCAATAAGGCGAGGAACAAAAGGTTTGAGCTTAGCGTGGATGAAATAGAGAAAGCAACAGGCATCAAAGTGCTGGCTGTTGTGCCAGATGACATAAGAGTGCTGGAGGCATTGTCAAAAACAGTTCCAAGCACACTTTACAGGCCCAAATCTGATTCCACAATTGAGTACAAAAAACTTGCTGCAACTTTAATAGGCGAACATTATGCGGACAGAAGGTTAAAAACAAAACTAAAAAAGTTTTTCTGGCCAAGTATAAAAAAACAGGATATTAACAGGACAATACTGAACAAGCAAGTATAATAGAAAAATAAACTATTTAAATAAACTATTTCTTATAATGATATGCCAGACGAAGCAAAAATTCCAAAAGAAGAGATAGAGAGGATAAGGCAAAATATCCTTGCTCAGGTAAAGAACTTTCCGCCAGACAAAGCTGATGAATTAAGGGAGCAGATTGAGGCAATGCCTGATGATGAATTTGTTGATTTTCTTAGAAAAAACAATATGACCCAGCAGGGCGAAAGCCAAGAACAGCAGTGCATCTTCTGCCTTATCTCTGAAGGAAAGGTAGAATCTTCCAGCGTATATGAAGATTCAGAGATTATTGCTGTCTTGGATATAAATCCCCTGTCTAAAGGGCATACATTAATAATCCCGAGAGAGCATATCTCAAAAACAGAGAACCTAAAAGCAAGCACATTTGAAAAAGCAAGAATGCTGTCAAGCCTGATTAAAAAAGAGCTTAATGCAGACAGCATTGAAATCTTGACAAGCTCGCGCCTTGGCCATGCTATCATTAACATTATTCCGGTCTATAATAACGCTCCTCTTCTTGATTTCAAAAGGCAGAAAACGCCAAAAGAAAGCATAAAAGAAATTGCAGGCAAACTGGCAGTAGCTTTGAAGGACAATGAACAGAAAGAAGAGGAAAATAAAGCCATGGAACAAAAAGCAAAAGCTTCAGAAGAGGTAAAGAATATAAGAATAAAAAGGAGAAGACCTTAGCTAAGTAGATTAAACTTCTAATTTCTCAAAAAGCGAAAAGTTTAAATATAACTTAAGCTACATTTGACTATGAAAATTATAAATGTTAAAGATTTGCTCAAAAAGCTGGAGGGGATTCAAACAATAGTGTCTGTTATGTCAAATCTAAATGTAAACAGGCAAAAAGCAATTTATTACATTTACAGGCTAAGAAAATATGGGTATGTAAAAACAAAAAAAACAAGTGAAAATAAGAGGATTTATTATATCTCATTTGAAAATAAGCTTAAAGGGGAAAGTTATGTTGATATAATAAATAAATATTCCCCAATAAAGGTTTCTTCTTTAGAGGATTATAAAATATACGGCAAACCGCCAAGCCTTGAGGAAACTTTAGTGTATGCTATAAAGTCAAAAGATTTTCGCCTAATACTATCTTCTCTTTCTTTATTCAAAAAGATAATGAATTGGCCAGACCTCTATAAACTTTTAAAATCAAACAACCTAAAAAGGCAGGTTGGCGCTTTATATGATATTGCCCAAAAGATTATAAGAACAAGAAAAATGACAAAAAGATTTAGAAAAAATATCTTGCCAAAAGATGATGAGAAATATAGGTTCATAATTGAGGGATTAAAGTCAAAAGATTTTAAAAGCATAGAGAAATTATGGCGAGTTTATATCCCATTTAATAAAGAAGACCTGGGGAGTTATAAAAAATGATTTCAATAGGCGAGCAACAAACTATTTTATTAAACATTGCAAGAGAGCTTAAAAAACAGATAACTGCTTTTGCTATAGGTGGCACAGCGATGATGTTTCTTGGGTTAAAGAATTCTACTCTAGATATTGATTTGGTTTTTAAAAACATAGAAGATAGGGAAGAATTCATAAAAGCTGTGAAGAAAATAGGATTTATCTCTTTGGATTCTGCAACAATTTATGGTAAAAAAGAAAACATTCCTGTAATGTTGAAACTTGGTGATTTTAGGCTGGATTTGTTTGTTAATGATGTAATTGATTTTATTTTTTCAGAAGAAATGCAGAAAAGAGCAAAAATAACAAGGCAGTTTGAGAAGAATCTTATTCTCAAAATAGCTGATTTGCATGACATAATTTTAATGAAATGCGCAACAGGCAGGCTTAAAGACATTGATGATGCAAGAACAATAATCCAGACAACAAATATAAATTGGAATGTAATAATTAATGAAGCAAAAAATCAGCTTTCTCTTGGAAAAGAAAGGGCAATTTTAGATTTAGGAACTTTTTTAGAGAAATTAAAAAAAATTAATCTCAACATTCCAAATACGATACTAAATGAACTTTGGTTTTTGCTGGAAAAACAAATAAGAAAGAAAAGGAAAGAGTCAAAAAATTCTTAAAAGAATAGCATATAGATATGATTGCCTTAGCCAAACAAGAATAATAAAAGCAATTAAAAATGAGGGGACAAAGGGAACGCCTTGCTTTATCATAACATTCTTCTTATATCTCCTTAATAGTTTTATCTGTTTCTCATCCAATCCCTGCCAATCCTTTTTGATTATTGTCCTGCCAGCTTTCGCATCCTTGTAAAGCCAGTCTCCTATTGTAAGCTCGCTTGTCTTTACATTTTTTATCATGCATGCCTCTTCAACCGCCTTTGCATAAGAATAAAGAAAAGGAATAAGAAAAACTAAAAGAGGAAAAATAAAAAATAGCCTCTCATCCAAAAACGAGACAGAAATAAGAGCCAAAACAGCCAGTATAAAGCATACAAAGAAAAGCATTTTGTTTTTTCTAAACTGCCCCCCGAACTCCTTTGCAAACTCCTTTTTTCTCCTTGAAACAAGAAAAACTGTGTATATCAAGGAATAAACAGAGCCGGCTGCCAAAAAAAGAAAAATAAACACAAGAAGAAATGCCATATTGGCTAAAAAATAGTCTAAAATTGGCAATACAGCTCCAAGAGCTATTAGAAGCTTAGCATCTCCCCCTGCAAATAATCTTCCATAATACAAAATGTTTGCGAGAACATAAAACATTGCCAGCCCAATCAGCCCATTCAGTAAAAACCAAATGTTATTATTCAGCAAAGCATAGAATGCCCTAAAGGCAAGGGCAAATAAAATCAGGCTGAAGCTCAGCCAGTTTGCAACCTCTCTTTTTTTGATGTCCTGAAGGCTCGCCACGCAAAGCCATATAAATGCCAGGGCAAATAAAAAAATTTCTCCAAGAAATTCTGCCATTTTGCTTTTTACTTCTCCCCCACCCTGAACTTCCCGCCTTTCTTGTAAATGCGGAATCTCCTCTTCCTTATCAAATCCTTCTTCGTTTTTCGCCTTTCAGGAACTGCATAATCCATGCCTAACAGAAGAAAAAGGGATTTAAAAAGTTTCAGATTAGGTTTTAGTTATTAAAAATTCCAAAATTATTAAGTGCACTCAATCTGCTCGCAAGCCTCTATACCCCAATCAACAAGATTTGCATTCTTAGCAAACTGGTTGCAAGTTCCGCTTACAATGCGTTTGGTTTCGTCTACATTAAAACCACCAAGTTTGTTATCAACAATATCTCCACCAATCTTAGTCTTAAAGCTATTATAATCCTGTTGTGTCAGCTTTATTGTCTTTGTCTCGCTACAATATGCTGCCTTGTCATTTCCAGTGCATGCTACTGAACAAGCCTGCGCAGTAATGCTGATGGTTGATTTCTGCCACGGGAATGTCCCTTGCTTAAAAGTATTATAAGC
>JACOYM010000071.1 GCA_016181905.1 Candidatus Pacearchaeota archaeon
CTTTTTCATAAGAAATTTGATATTTCATTATAAACCTATTCTCTTTTTGACTTCTTCATGAGAAACAAAATCTTTGCTTTTTTTTTTTTCTTCAAGTTCCTTTTTTGTTTTTTCACTTAATTCCATATCATCTTCTATCATTCTTCCTATTACCTCATTATATGTTTCTCTTTCAATCATTTTCATTCTATCTAAAGCTAATTTTATATTGTCTGAAATTTGAATTGTTGTTGGCATTTTTATAACCTCTTATAATCTATTATAAATAATTATAGTATTTAAAACTTTCGTTTTTGGGTTCTGTCAAATCTTCTTAAATATCCTTATCGCCTTAATGCTGTCGCCTAAAGGATTTGGGCTTTCATTTATTATTGTTATCTCTTTGCTCTTTGAAACATTTTTCTGCAGGTTTTTCAGCAGCTCTTTTATCTCGCTTTCCGGAGTTATGATATGCCTTTTCTCGCCCTTCTCGCCATACTCAATGCCTGAAAAATGAATATGAATATCACCATGGCTTTTGAATTTTTCAAGTATGTCAATGCAAAAACTGCATCCTGTTTCGTTAACAAGCCGAAGAATTTCATCCACGCTGCCAAAGACATTTACCTTGCCTGTTGTCTCTGCAGCGATATTTATCTTCCACCCCCTCTTTTTAATCTCCTTAACTATATTAATAATCTCTCTTTTTATGTTCTGGTAGGTTTCTTCCTTGCCCATCTTTCCGTAATAGCCAGGATGAAAAACAACAAGATATGCCCCAAGCAGGCTGCCTATTTTGCAGCAGTCAAGTATTCTTTTCCTGCTTTCCTCAACCTTTCTTCTCTCTGCGCTGTTGAGGTTTATCCAGTATGGCGCATGTATGCTAAGCTTAATGCCAAGGCTTTTTGCAGCCTTGCCTATTTCAACAGCATCCTCCTCCTTGAGATAAACACCATATGTAAAAGCGATTTCGCACGCAGAAATTCCTTTCTTGTGATATTCTTCTAAACTATGCACTGCCTCTTTTGCCCCTCCCAATCCTGCTGGGCCAAATCTTATCATGATTAAACAAAAGAAAGCAAGGATAAAAAGGTTGCGGTTTATTTAAGAATAATGATATTTGCCAAAGTTGTGCTGCTAGATAAAGAAAAAATCCTAATAAAAACAAAATGATTGCTCTAATATATATAAACAAAGATAAATATTTTTAAATATTATGTTTTGAATGATTGTTTATGTCATTGGCTGCTATTCTTCAAGAACCAGAAATTATAGTAGATTTTAATCTAAAGGCGGTTTATACTATTAAAAAGGGGCTTAAAAAAAGATGTTATGTGGAAAATGAAGCTCTTTTGTTGCTAGCTGCGAGCGATTCAAAAGGAAGACATAAAAAAACTGAAATATTTCCTTCTGGAACAATAGACAATATAGAATATGAGCCTGAATTGAGCAATCAGAAAATAATGAGCTGTTTATCTCTTGCATATGGTCAATATTGGAAAATTGGGCGACCAATAAAGTTTCGAGTTTCTGCAACACCAACCTATAAAATCACCCAAAATATTGAAAAATTCTTTAAACCAGAAGCATTAAGAGTTAAAAAATCAGGTGGTAATATGTTTGGTTAGATATAACCTTTCATGCATAAAATTATCAAATATAAAGTCAACAAATTTGTAAACATTTCTAATATCAAAAGTTATATCGAACAACAACAAAATTTATTAACTTCAAGTAAATTATTTTAATTATGGTTAAGGCAAGCAAGACATTAGCAGTTAAGACACTGGGGTTGAGGAATTGCTTAAGCATGAAAAGTTCAAGCCAACATATGAGACTGACAAGCCAACTACAACGCAAACCAAGCCAGATAGGGCAAGAATAATAACCAAGAATACTGCAAATGGATTGTATGAGAGGTCATGCATTGATATAGTCATTGAAAAAAAGATTGAAGGCGACTTCTCCCCTGCTGTCTATATACGGCCCTTTGATGAAAGCATCAAGGATTTACTGGCAAAAAGATGCGTGAAAGACATAAAATCTTTTGAAAAAGAGCTTGCATATACAGAGGTAAATGAGAGATTTTTAGAAATGGTGCCTGACTATAAAAGCCAATTTATATTCAAGGAGCGTATCTTCTGGTATGGCTACGAGAATTCATTGCATAGCAAGCTTATAGAAACCGCGAGAAGGATAAGCTAACTCGCAATATTACACCTTCGTCAGTTCTTCTGACACCTCTCCTATGTGCTCTAAAATATAGGTATGCATCTTTTTCACGATTATCTTTTCTAAAATATATTCTTTCAGCAAGCCATTGCATTTTGACAAGTCTGATTCCGGCGAGGCAACAATGCCTTTTGGCAGATAGCAAGACATGGATTTTCCCTGCAGAATCTCAAGCTCCTTTGAGCCTTCTTTTATCTGAAGCATTTTGACATCAATCCTGCAGTTTTTCTCATTTCCTTCGCTTGTTATTCCTTTTATTGAATAATGCCACGCAGCCGCCTTTGCATCATTTATAAAGCTGGCTTTCTGGCACTTGGAAAGGCTTTGAGCAAAGCATGAGCTATCCTTGCATGATTTTGAATAAAAGAAGGTCAGGTAAACTGCAAGAAGCAATACTGCAAGAATTAGAATTGCCAGCATAATCCTCCTCCCCGCCTCTTTTTTTAATCCAGCCATATTAAATAGCTGCTGCCTGCATATTTAAATTTTTGTAATGTGCTATATCTTCTGCAATGCTTATTTCAGCATTATATAAAATTTGATTTTCTGACATTATTATAGGAAAAGAAAGGTACAAAAATTGATTTCCTTTGATATATTGCCCTTTAATACAAGCACGCCCTGACAAATGCGTCAAACAAAGGCGCTGGCTTCAGCAAGCTGCTTTTGAATTCAGGATGCGCCTGGGTTGCTATAAAAAATCTGTGTTGAGGCAGCTCAATGAACTCAACAAGCCTCTTGTCCTCGCTTGTGCCGCTGAAAATCATGCCATTCTCTTCCAGGATTTTATGATAGTCAGGATTTACTTCATACCTATGCCTATGCCTTTCATAAATCACATCTGCATTATAAATCTGCCTTATCTTTGTCCCTTCCTTTAGCAATGCCTTGAAAGCCCCAAGCCTCATTGTCCCGCCTTTCTCTGTAATGCCTTTTTGTTCTGGCAGAATGTCTATGACAGCATTTTTGACATCTGGATTTATCTCAGTTGAATGCGCATCAAGCTTGCAGACATTTCTTGCAAATTCCACAACAGCAAGCTGCATGCCGAAGCACAAGCCAAGGAAAGGAATATTATTCTCCCTTGCAAACTTTATTGCTTTTATCTTTCCCTCGACTGCGCTGGAGCCAAACCCCCCGGGAATAATAATCCCCCTGCATTTCTTTAATTTCTCAATCTCTCCCTCGCCCTTTTCAAGCATTTTTGCATCAATAAGCTTTATGTTTATTCTTGCGCCATTGCCCGCTCCTGCATGCTTCAGCGCCTCAATTATAGAGGCATAAGAGTCAGCAAGCACATACTCGCCTACATCAACATATTTTCCAACTATTGCAATGTCTATAGACTTTGACTGCCCCAATAGCTTGCCAACAGCGCCATTCCATACTGCCCAATCAGGCTCTTTTTTTCTTTGTAAATTTAATTTTTTCAGGATCTTTTCTCCAAGCCTTTCTTTCTCCAAATCCAATGGAACAACATAAACTGTGTTCGCCGTTCCCTCGCCTGTTACATCGGGCATGCTTATGACATCCTCTGATTTTATGTTTGCATACAGCTCTATCTTCTTCTTTCTGATATCATCAAGAGCTTTTTTCCCCCGGCAAAGAATAAAATCCGGCTGTATGCCGCTTTCCCCAAGCAGCTTTATTGCTGTCTGTGTTGGCTTTGTCTTCATCTCCTCTATGTGGCTCGGAATAGGCAGGTAAGTCACAAGAATGTAGAGCATGTTTTCCTTTCAAATCTCTCTTTCCATGCTCTTCATTGCAAAAAGAAAAGGAACATTCTCATAATCCCCCGCTGTGCCCCCTATCTCTATCAAAGCTATATCAGAATTATTGCCTGCTTCCCTTACCCTTCTCTTTATCTCATTAGGAATATGAGGAATAAACTGAACAGTCTCCCCTAAGAAATCGCCTTTCCTCTCTTGCTCTATCACGCTTTTATAGACCTGCCCTGTTGTAATGTTGTTTAATTTTGGAAGCGCCTGCCCAAGAAATCTTTCATATGTGCCCAAATCCTGGTCTATCTCCCCGCCATCATCTGTCACCCAAACCTCTCCATGCTCTGTTGGGCGAAGTGTTCCTGCATCGCAATTTATATAAGGGTCTATCTTTATCGCTGTAACTGAAAACCCGTATTCTTTCATTATTCTGCCGATAGAGGCAGTTGCAACTCCTTTTCCAACACCAGAAATAACACCTCCAACAACGACTATGTACTTAGTCATTAAAATAAAAGTCTTTAAAGTATTATAAAGATTTGTGTTTTATAGAACAATAGAGAATTTTTATTCACCTCAAAAAATGAAAGTTTTTGCTGTGCCCAAACTGCACAATCAGGCCAATCTCTGGCTTCAATCCTTTAGTCTGGGGAACATCGCATGCCCCAAAGCATGAGCCAAGCCATATTAAAAACTCTGTTTTAGGGGAAATTTTTCCAAGCTCTTCAGCAATTGCTGTTGCATAGGGCTTCATGCCGTCGGGAAACTGAAGAAGGACAAGCCTAGCTTTTTGCTTTTTAATTGTGCTGGCTATTTTGTCCAGTTCAAGCTCGTATTCCTTTCCTATCTCTTTGATTGTTTTGGCTTGCATATTTGTTTTTACCTCTGCATCACAATCTTTAAAAGTTAAGGTTAATTAAATCTTTCCATGGCAATCAGACAACCAATTGTTACAGTTGCAGGGCATGTTGACCATGGCAAGACATCGCTTCTTGACAGGATTAGAGGCAGCTCTGTCGCAGAGACAGAGGCAGGAAGGATAACACAAAAAATATCTTTCACAATGTTCCCTGCAGAAAACATAAAAAAGGGCTGCTATCTCCTTGACAAGTATGATATGGCTTTGAAGATTCCAGGATTTCTTTTTATAGACACGCCGGGGCATGCCGCTTTTACTAATTTAAGAAAACGCGGGGGAAGCCTTGCTGATTTGGCAATACTTGTCATTGATATCAATGAAGGAATAATGCCTCAAACTGCCGAGGTCATAAGCATTTTGAAGGCAAACAAAACGCCTTTTATTGTTGCATTGAACAAGATTGATGCAGTCTCTGGCTGGAGAAGATTAGATGATGAGTTGAAAGAAAGCATAGAAAAGCAGGCATCAAGGACAAGGCAGGATTTTGACGAGAAGCTTTACACACTAATCGGCGCGCTGAACTCCTATGGATTTGAGGCAGAGATATTTTACAATATAAAAGACTTCACAAAAAATCTTACTCTTGTGCCTTGTTCTGCAAAAACAGGAGAGGGGATTCCAGAGTTGCTGATGATGCTCTGCGGCTTGAGCCAAAGGTTTTTGAAAGACAGGTTAAACCTGAAAAAGGATGCAAAGGGCGTTATCCTTGAGATAAAAAAGGAAAAGGCAATGCAGTATATAGAATCAATACTTTATGATGGAGAATTGAAAGAGGGTGATGAGATTGCCATAGCAACATTTGATGAGCCAATAATCACAAAGATAAGGGCTATCCAAGAGATTCTTCCGTTGTCAAAGCAATTCAAGCCTGTTAAGCAGGCAAGAGCTGCGACAGGGCTTAGGCTGCAGTTAACAGAGAAGAAAGATATGCTGCCGGGAATGCCATTCCAAATCTACAAAAATAATATAGAAGAGATTAAGAGGGAATTCAAGAAAGAGGTTACAGAAATCATACAGACAGACAAGGAAGGAGTTATAGTAAAGGCAGAGTCGCTCGGCAGCGTCGAAGCCATTTTGAGGCTTCTGAGGCAGGAGAACATAAGTATCTGCAAGGCGGGAATAGGCAATATAAACAAAAATGACATCACATCTGCAGTTGCCAGCCTCGAGACAAGCCCTCTTGATGCAATTATTATAGGATTTAATGTCGAGCTTGATGAAGAAATAAAAGATAAGGGCTATGACAAAAGAATAGGCATACTGACGGGCGATGTTGTTTACAAGATTATAGAAGATTTGAAAAAGCTAAGGGAGCAGAAGCAAAAAGAGGCAGAAAGGGAAAAGATGCTTGGCATGGCAACAATATGCAAGCTTGAAATCCTGCATGACTATGTCTTCAGGAATACAAAGCCAGCAATATTCGGCGTTAAGATAGTGCATGGAAAGATAACACCGCACACAAATCTCATAACAGCAGGCAGTGAAAGTATTGGAAAGATAAAAGCAATACAATCCCAGAACAAATCTGTGCAGGAGGCAACAAGAGGCATGGAGGTTGCTATATCCATTCCAGGCATGACATTTGACAGGCAGTTAGAGGAAGAGAAATTTTTATATTCAGAGATAAATGAGCCGCAGTTCCGCGAGTTCAAAAATAACAAGGAGCTTTTGACAAGCGACGAAATATCCTGCCTGCAGGAAATAGCAGAGCTGAAAAGAAAAAAGAAAGCAACCTGGGGGATATGATTGATATTCACATAAATATAATGTATATTTTCTTGAATAAAAAACAATAAAAAGACTTTTTTCTCTATTCCAACACATGAGAGAGCTTTTTCCATTAAGTAAAACAAAGATAACAAAAAAGGAAGCAATAGAAAAAAGAGTTGAAAGGCTGCTTGTAGATGATCAAAGATTAAAGGAAGATTACAGAGAAAAATTAGAAAAAAGGGGAAAGAGAAAAGTAAAAAAAGAGTTGTCTTTAGACGAAATAAGCGAGAAAATAAAAAAAAGGATTCTTGACACCAATTTTCTAGAAGGAATCAGTTCTGAAGGGATTGGAACTGTAAGCGCTTCAAAATTAAGAACATACCGCGGCTGCCATTTCGCTTATCTTTTAAACTATATTTTGCACCTGCCCCCTCCAATATATCTTCCTCGCATGGCAGCTGGCGAGGACATTCATAAGATACTTGAAGGTTTCAACAAGGGGGTATTGCAAACAAAAGACGAGCTCATTAATGGCAGAACCATAGAATGCATTGAAAATGGAAAGAAAAAAGAAAAGAAAATACTTGGGTGGAAGGCCAGATGGTATGGTTCTGTATTTTCAAGAAATATCTATTTCAATTCAGAGGCACAACAGCATATAATTTTTCGCAGTGGAACACAGGCACTGGAGAAGTTTTTTGAGAGAGAGAAAGACAAGCCCAAGCCGCAATTTGCAGAAGAGCCTTTTAAGGATGTGTCACTAAGCTATGAAATAGGCGGAGAAAAGGTTGTTTACAAATTAAGGGGTTTTTTTGACAAAATTGATATAAGAGACAGCAGAATTAAAATTACAGACTACAAAACGGGAGATGCAAGCAAGGTATTTGCTGATTTTGATTTAAAACCAGAAGACTTGGAAATGGCGCTTTATCATCTTGCTTTATACAAAACTCAAGAAATAGAAGAAAAGAAAACATCCAGAAGCAAAACTGACCTAAAATATCTTGGAAATGAGATATACAATGCTGACACAGACATAAGAAAAAAGAATTTCACCCCATTTATAGGCATGCATTGCCAAAAAAATTCATGCCTTTTCCTTGATTTATGCCATCCATTATTATGCGGAAATGACAAGTCACTATTCGATTTTTTAGTTTCTCAATATAAGGGAGCCTACCCCCCAGAAATATGTTTCCAGGCTGAACATTTCTCAATATAGGAGATAAGCATTTATATCCTTAGAAATATAAATCAAAAGATACAAGCAGCCACAAACAAACATTTAAAAATATACTTATTTAGTTATCAAAATGGATGCATCAAAGATTTTGCTGGCAGCGGTAAGCATTGTCATGCTGATTGAAGGAGCTGGCCTTATGCTCTTCACGAAGAAGATGAGAAAGCTTATAGACAAGATGTACAAGAATGAAAAGATAGTGAAGGAGATTGGCCTCATAGAAATAATTGCGTCTCTTGCAATCATACTCATCATATTTTTAATTTAAGAAATAATGTTAATCAACACCCAAAAATTATCAAAATAAAATGCCATTTAAAATAAACATATCAGAAAAAGGAAAAACCTTTCATATAGAAACTGAAAGTGAATCACTATCAGGAAGAACTATCGGCGAGGCGTTGCAGGGAGAGGAGTTTCTGCCAGAGCTAAAAGGATATGTTCTTGAGATTACAGGAGCGAGCGACAAGGCAGGGTTTGCTGCTTTCAAAGAGGTAGAGGGGCAGGGGCTGAAAAGAGTGCTTTTAAAATATGGCAAGGGCATGCACAAAAAGCCAAAAGGGCTGAAGAAAAAAAGGATTAGAAGCCCTAAAGGGCTTCGCCTAAGG
>JACOYM010000072.1 GCA_016181905.1 Candidatus Pacearchaeota archaeon
ATCATACTTATTTTCTATTAAATTATTTGGGACAGCAGCATGAAATGCATTAAGGTAAGCATTCATGATCGAGCATACATGGTACTGAACAGATTCGGATAAGAATTTGTGAGGCATCTGCACTCCACCATACACTTTTTTGTAATTTCCCTTCTTAATACCTTTGAGTGAATTATATATAATCCTCCTTACTCTACCAATATCTTCTGCTGGTAGAAAATGCTCTAACAACGACTTTTCTTGTTTTATTCTATTATAGTTATCCCAGAATATTTCTCGTCTTTCTTTCATCTTCACTCCTCCTCAACTGCGCCGTCCTTTAACCCACCTGTTGTCAAAAAGAATATTGCCTCGCTGTCTGGCAGGTTTGGAGAATCAATCAGCTTTGCAACCCTGCTGTCTTTCTTGCCTCTGCGGAGATACAGGCGATAAGTCGAAGCGTGCCCGACTATATTCCCGCCAATAGGTGTTGTTGGGTCTCCAAACATCATTGCAGGATTTGCCATAACCTGGTTTGTGACATAAACAGCAATATTGCATTGCTCTGCAAGCTTCATTAAATTATGTAAATATTTATTCAGCTTCTGCTGCCTGTCTGCAAGCTGACCACGACCTGCAAATTCTGCCCTGAAATGCGCTGTTAATGAATCAATAATAACAAGCTTTATCGGCTCGCCATTCTTAACCATCTCACTAATCTTGTCAAGCAGAAGAATCTGGTGGTCGCTGTTGAAAGCCCTTGCCACAAAAATATTTTTCAGGACTTTCTCGGGATTTGCCCCAAGTGCCTCAGAAATCTGTTTTATCCTCTCTGGCCTAAAAGTTCCTTCAGTATCAATAAAAACAGCCTTGCCATTCGCGCCCCCATTCTCAACAGGCAGCTGCACATTCACAGCAAGCACCAATCCCAGTTGCGTGTTATGCATCATCGTAGGGAGATTTCCTCCAATAAACGAATGACCTTCAGGGACAACAAAATCATAAACAAAGTCATTATACTCAACAACTTCTATAGATTCAACAACATCCCAATTAAACATTTTTATTTCATTAAACAGCTCCATAGCAAGGCAGATTGTATCTACTCTTGTCCTTAGCTCATTCAAAATTAAATTTTTAAGTAATTCTAACTTATTTTCTGGAATTTTTCTTAAGTAATAATTTCGCATAGTAGACTTTCTGACACACATATCTTTTGCTAGGCTGTTAAAAGCAAACGGCAATTTTGGGTAAAATTCCCTTAATAGTTCAATAGAAAATCTTTCGTTTTCAAGAAGAGCTATTATTCTAACGAATTCATCTTTCTGCTCTAAAAATATATTTTCTATTTTATCTAGAGTTTTTAGGTTAATTGTTTCTGGCTGGGACGAAGCTGAAAAAATTCTATAGCTATAGCCTCCATTAATTTTTCCAACTTCTTTTCTCAAATTACCCCTGTTTCCCCCCATGCTTTCTTTGTATGTCTCATTTATATAATTAATAATCTGTGTGGGATAGCCATAAATGCTGTTGTTTATATTGCAGTTAAAACTTTTGATTTTAAATTTTATATTTCTTAATTTTCCCCTGTCTTCTCCGCAAATTCTTATAATGCTATAGATTTCTCCATCAACAACTTTTTTTCTTAGGCTGCAAGAAATTCCCAATCTAAGAAGAAGATAAGCTAATTGCGAGCCTAATTTACTGCTCTTAGTCGTTGCAGAGATATCTTCTTTAGAAACTTCCCCATCCCCATCAAGATACCCTCCAATAAAAGAGGAGATAACATTCTCGTTTGATAAAAATATTCCCTCTGGAATAAATTTAGTAGCAGAATTGCTTTTATCTAAATTATCCATAATCCTTCTGCTGTCATTTCTCAAAAGAATTGTATATACTGGTTTTTCTCTTCTTCTATCTATTCTGATAGTAGGAAGATAACCAAATTTTTTATAGACATAAGAACATAACCAATTCTTTGTTTTTTCCTCTCCAATAGAAATCGAAAAAGGATTAGCAGTCCCCTCTGCAACAAATAGTCTCTCCTTTTTTTAATAATCCTGACCTTTTCCAATTAACTCCATCATCAAAACTTAATATTTGGTGAATTCCTGTTGTTTTAAGTATTCTTCCCCTCTTTGTCTTTATTAAAAAAAGGCTATTTGCTTTTTCCCTGTATAAATGAGAAGCATTTGTAATTTTCAAACTTCCATCATGCCATGCTAATACCTTTACAGTAGAAATAGGAACAGTGAGCCCCCCTTCAAAACTTTGCTCATTGTTTGTTTTAGCATATTTTTCATAAGTTTTCTCGATAGTTTCAACATGCATGCGGGCATCATTAAAATAACAAATTTGTGTGTCTTTGCTTACACATTTTCCGCTTCCATAAGCGCCATACGCCTCTGTTATTGCCTTTGTTTCTACTCCTCTTCCACCCAGAAGATTATTAAGATTCTTGCTTCCTGTTGTGATTGTCTTTATGTCCTCTCTTTTTTTCGCAAACTCTATGCCATCAACAAAGCCCAAATCCATCATCTTTCTTGCAGCCTGTATTGCCTTTCTCGCAACAGCCTCTCCAACCCCTGCCATATCTGCAAGTTCAGATGGTGACATCACAGCTAATCCCATTAAATCATAAATCCCGGCTGATTCCAGCTTAGAAGCAACAGCAGGCCCTATGCCGGGCAAATCAGTAAGCTTCGCCTCTTTGCCTGTATCTTTGGCTTCTGCTTCTTTTTCGTCATCCTTCTTTTTTTCTTCTTTTGCCATCTTTAATTTAAACTTTAACAGGCAAACTCTTTATAAACATTATCCATATCTCAGATATATTTTGTAGAATATGCTTTATAACATACTCAACGACATTAATATCTCCTTATTTTGTCGTTGAGTAGACAGGGAAAGACTTCTGTCTTTCACAATACCTTGATAAAAAATGCTATCACATCAATAACAGCAAAAACCAGAAACATGCCCTTTTCTATCTTGCCGCCAGTTCTCACAAAACCAGAACTTTCTTTTTTCCATGGCCAGAAAGGCATTACGCCCTCCTTTGTAAAAGCATCTGCAAAAACATGCAATGAATAGCCAAGAAAAAATGGCAAGGCAATCACAGGAATCAAAAAAGCCAAAATCAATGATAAAATTATAGCAATTGTAAAGCTATGTATGAGGCTTCTGTGCTTTACAAAAAACTGCAATGGCCTGAAAATTTTTGATTTTCCTAATGTTGAATACATGCAGTCAATGTCCGGCAAAATTGTTGCAGCCAGTGCAAAAATAATAAAAAGTATTTGGTATTTAACATGCGAAACAAAAAGCAAAACAGCTAAAATTGCTATTACTAAATGTGTTCTTAGCATCATTTTAAATCTCCTAAGGAGTTTAAAAGATGAAAATTTCTGATTTTCATATCTTAATTTGTTTTCACCCTCCTCTTTTTAACCTTTTGTCTTTGTCTCCAGCTGCTCAATAAGATGCTCAACATCCAGCTGTTGCAGGTCTTCTATAATCAGCTCATTTGTATTAAAAACCTTGTTCTGCCTCACATTTCCTGCAAAATAAAGCTCGTCTCCCATAAGCTCTTCCTTCTTTTTTAAAAACTCCTCTGTATTTTCAATCTCTTTTATTCCAATCTTCTCAATCCCCTCGCTAAACATAACTGCCCTTGTATTTGAGTTTCCGTCATCCAGTACCAAAGTCAACAAAGCCCTTTTAATGGGCATTATCTTCCCATGAGCCTCGCATCTTGAGCCTTCAGCGTCCTTAATTGCCTTTTTATTGCATTCTGGGCAGATTTCAAAAAATCTTGGCTCAAACATCTGCACAATCACCGCCCTCGTCCTTATATTCTCTCCAGACACAAAATCAGAAATCTTCCTGTCAAAATACATCTTTTCTGTCTTCACATCTTCAATTCTTTCCAGGCTTGGCTTTATGCCAGAAAAATTTGTAAGGTGCAGCTCTGTATTTCTTATTGAAGCATTTGATATCTCGACAACATCCCCCTCCTTTATCTTTTTGCTTTCTATCAGCTGAATATGGTTTGTATCCCACAAAGCAGTTCTTATATTCGCTGTTTCATCAGCAATTATCATGCTAACAACCTTTCCCTCCCTTCCATTCTTTGAAAAGTTTCTGACAGGAAACAATTTTATTACCTTGCCAATAATATTAACTCTTTTCATCCCAGGCAGCAATTCAGAAATCTTCATCTTCTCTTTTTCAAAGTTAATTCCAAGCTCAGAAGCCACAATCTGCGCTGCCCCTTCTTTGCTTATCAATCCTGATAACTTTGCCCTCTTCGCCTCTACCCTCCGGTCTATCTCCTCTGCAGCCATTCCAGAGGATTTTGATATCCTCTCTATAAGCTGCGAATAGTTCTGAATCATCAATTTAGATAAAACAGAAAGTTTTTAAGCATTATTGTTATACAGAACGCATGGGAATGACTGCTTTGCAAATACAGGTAATGCCTGAATCTTTGGAAACAGACCTGCAAAAACTGAAAAATGATGTTAATGAAAAAATAACATCTGTAGGCGGAAAAATTAATAATATTAAGGAGGAGCCAATAGCCTTTGGCTTGAAAGCCCTTATAGTGACAATTGCATGGCCCGAGGAAAAAGACACAGACCTCGCAGAAAACACAATCCAGGGCATAGAAGGCGTAAGCTCAACAAAGATTATAGATTATAGACGAGCTTTTGGATAATACTATGTTGATTCTTTGATTAAGTTATCCAGATGCGAGCAGAGCTTTTGGATAACACTATATTTATTCTTTGATTAAGTTATCCAGATGCGAGCAGGGCGTTTGGATAGATGTTTAATTAAATGCATTATTCTTTCTTCCCAATATCCTCTGCCGCCTTTGATAAAGCCTCTCCTACAACAGCCCCTTTTTCTAATTTCCTTTCCTCCACCTCTATCTTCATCTTTTTCCTATTTGCCGCTACCTGTTTTGCAAATGACTTATTAAGTTTATAAAGTATAATCAAGATAATTATCAAAACAACCATTATAATCAGGCTGAACCACCATGAGCTGATTATTCCTAATATAAACCATATGACAAACTTGGCAATCTTTTCAAGCACTTTTGTCTGGGCAGCTATAATAACCAAACCAAAAGCAACAACATAATTCACCCATCCTGAAAATATGCTAACATATCTGTATATCTGCAGCAGATTAATTAAAAAATAAAACCACAAGATTATAACTATCAAAAGTACCAGAGACATTGAATACTCCATTCCAAAAAGAATCCTAAAAACAAAGCTTATCTTTGTGAAAAAGCTGTCAATCGCAGAAACAAACTTGTTCTTCAGTAGAATATTCTTCCATTCCCTTGCAAGATAATCCCATTTTCCTTCTACCTTTTCCTGAGTTTTCTCAACCTCTTCAGGCGAAAGCCCAGCAGGCAAGCCGGGGATTTCCTGCGCATGAACATTTGCAATTTGAAAAACAAACATGGAAATAAGCAAACTGAATAGAAAATATGCTATTAATACAGCTAATAACCCTTTTTTTCCCATTATACATTATAAAAGATGTTATTTATAAATCCTATTGCTTGAAGTGTTTGCATTATCAACAGCTATACTCAACGACATTTATATTTCCCCGTTTTGTCGTTGAGTAGATAGGGAAAGACTTATGTCTTTCACTATAATTTAGAATAAACTGACAAATTATCAATAGTTAAAGGGCATACTTAAATCTGTTTAGATAAAAAAAATGGGGTCTAAAAAATTTACTTTCCTTCTTCTGCTGCTACCTTTCCTGCTTCTCCTGCTGTTTTGAAACCAGTCTTGATCCTTTCTATTCCTGCTTCTGCTCTTATCTTTTCTTTTCTTATTTTAAGTCGCTTTATGTATTTTACTACCCCATTCATTGGGAAAAATATAGCCAGTATTATCAATATGCCAATGATTATATTTCCTGCTACTGCTAACGCCCCAGTCCAGGCAAAGACAGTTGAAGCTATAGTAAATATCCAACCAGCTACTGTGACATTTATTTTGAAAAGTACTGCAATTATTCCCATGCCAATAGAAATAATCCAGCTAACCCATTCACTAAAAGGTGTAGCAATTGTTAAAATGTCTATGAATATCACAAAGAGAATGATTATTGTTATAACCCCAACAATCAATCCTGCCAGTCCTCCCATCCCGCCAGGAACTATATAAGGAGAAACCTCTTGATAAAACCTGCTGGAAACCAAAGTAGCATCAAATGGTGTAGCTGAAGGTTCAGCTGCAATTACCAAAGTCATTGCTATCATAAATAGTAGAATACTGAAAACACCAAGTTTTTTCCAATTCATTTTTGATCCCTTTTTCGCTTGTCTCTTTTTGAATAATTTAACTATCAGTACATTATTTGATTATTTATAAACCTTTTTATTTTCCTCTGCAACCTTGTTTTTCAAGCCGGTCTTCTTCATCTGTTTTGAGTAATAAAAAACACAGCAAATTAAAAGCCAGCAACAAAACCGCAAAAAGAAATATTTATAAACATGCTTGAAGTTAGAGATTTATGAAAAAAGGGTTTGTATTGTTTTCAGTTCTTTTAATAGGAATAATCATCTCATCCTATTTTGTCTCTGCCCAAACAAACATCGGAGAGGGTGTAAAAGAGCTTGTTGAGAATGTAATTGCAGGAGGCGAACCGATATTTTCTGCATTGCTTGGGGAAGTTCCAGCAGGGCAATACCTTTTTGCTAAAATCTTATTTCTTATTATAATCTTGTCAATAGTATGGATAGTTTTAGACCAGGTAGAAATATTTTCCGAAAATACCTGGGCGCTCGCAATAATATCTATTGCTGTTAGCATTCTTTCAACAAGGTTTCTTGCAACAACAAATATAGTTGATTTTATATTGTTGCCTTATAATGTCTTTGGTGTAGCCCTCAGCACACTTATTCCTCTTATAATCTATTTTTATGTTGTTGGAAAGGCAATTCCATCTCAAACAATAAGAAAAATAGCTTGGATTTTAGCAGCAGCGGTGTTCTTCGGGCTATGGCTAACAAGAAGGACAGATATTGGTAATCTTGCCTGGATTTATCTGGCAGCTGCGATGATCTCATTAATTTTCTTGTTAGCAGACAAAACAATAAAACGCTATTTTGTTAAAGCAGATATGGACGCATGGGGGTCTAGAACAAAGAAAGCACATGAAATAGAGATTAAAAGAAAAATGCAACAAGCAAATACTGATTTAACTGGTGATATAATAACCCCAAAGCAACATGACAAGATTATTAAGGACTTAAGAAAACAGCTAGTTGCATTGCAGACCTCTTAAGACTTCAAAAATGCTCTTATGTGTACCCTGCCTATTTTAATGGGTAGAAAGCAAAAGCATTTTTGATAGCTTCAGAAACTTTATGTTTCTGATAGTGCTCGAAATTCATAGAATTTCGACATGCTCAAAAACTCAAACACGTTCTTTTATTCCAGAGTTTTTGACAATATTAATAACATTTTTAAACTTCTTTTTTCTCTGTAAAGCATGAAAAAGGCCTTGATAAGTTTAATGCTTATTTTTATTATGCTGACAACTCTTTTATTAAATCTTGCTTCTGCATATTTCTTTCTTGACCTGAGGCAGGGAAGCCAGGATGTTATCAACCTTGCCACTGATTTTGCAGAGCCTTTTTTAAGCGCGATTTTTGGGGGATATGGCTATAGCTATCTCTTGTTTGAAAAATTCCTTATATTTATCATTTTAATCGCGATTGTCTATTTTGCAATAAGCAGGTTTCCCGCATTTGAAGAAAAGAAAGGTGTTATCCGGATAATTTCAATAGTTGTGCCTCTTCTTGGAGTCAGGTTCCTTGACGCTGCATGGCTAAACACAATACTGATGCAATACCAGGTTCTGGGTATTGCGCTGGCAGGAATTCTGCCCTTCCTGATTTACTTGCTCTTTCTGCATAATGTCTCAGACTCTCCCATTATCAGAAAAATTGGCTGGATATTCTTTATTGTAATTTATTTTGGATTATGGTCAACAAGCGAAAGCGGAGTTTACGGGCAGGTTTATGTTTGGACAATGTTAATTGCTCTGGTATTTCTGCTGCTTGACGGCACAATACACAGGTGGTGGATGAAACAGCAGCTTGAAGCAAGCGGCGCATCAGACAAATGGGAGCATATAGCTCAGCTAAGAAAAGACATAAGAGAGACAAGAGAAGCTATGGGTTCGCATGATATGCCGGATAGAATTGGAAATAAAATAATAAAACAAAAACAAAAGCTAATAGATCAATGGATGAAGGCTAAATAAAAGTATCAGAAAAAAACCAGAATATATATCTCGCCTCAATTTTGCCCCTTAAAATTCTTATCTGCCTATTTTCCCATCCTCTTATACCCTACAATACTTCTCTTCTTGCCCTCTCCCTCATATATAGGCACTTCTTTAGGCTGCTTGCTTGCGCTGCCACCCATCAAAACAAAAAATATGCCGAAAACAACAAGAACAATTCCTGCGGCAAGAATATAGATTTGTTTTATTGGCTGAAGAAACGCGATTTTTGAAATAAAATTAGAAAATGCTGTGCTTAATGCCACTAATACTACCCCTGCAATCGCAATAATATAACCAAAAACTTTATTCATTTTTAACCCCTTTTATCTTTATATTTTATCAAATAAATCCATATTTATAAATCTTTCCAGCTTCACTCTATCCCCGCATTTCCCATCTTCCAATTCCTCGCAAACACAAACAATTCCACAACTGCAATAGGCAGGACAGCGAGGAGTATGAGGTAGTTTGCAAGGGCAAAGTCAAATATGGACATGATAATCGGAAGCAGCAGGATTATGCTGAGTTTTAATGCCTTTGTATCAAGATTT
>JACOYM010000055.1 GCA_016181905.1 Candidatus Pacearchaeota archaeon
TCTGTCTAGGAAGATATGAGCTTATGACAAAAATGCCAATCAGCTGAGTAATCAAGAACATGCCCAGCAGGATTATTGTTATGCTTGTTTTATGCTTCATCTTTTATTATTTTCCTTAATATAACCTTTAATTTCTTTTTCAGATAATGGATAGTCTATTCCTCTTTTTAAATTATCTTTCCTGGCATCAAGAGCCAGCTTTCCATATCCTTTTTTTATCATTAGCATATTTGCTTCCCTTTCCAAATCTTTTCTATAAGGCTTGGAAAATAAATAAATTATAAAATTCAAATTTGTCCTGATAACGCCCCATTTTAAGAATATCTCTAAATGGCATAATTCATGAATCAAAACTCTTTTTGTGATTTTTTTAGGCAAACCTCTAAGTTTATAGCTCATTAGGATTCTTAGCCCCCAAGGAAAATAGCTTACATGGGCTCTCCAAGGCGCGTCTTTTTCTTTAAGATAAATTTTCTTATCTTTCAGTCTAGGAAAAGATTTCTTTATTAGCCTGCCCAATATTTTCTCATAACCCCTTAAATAGCTATTCATTTCTCTCTTTTGCTTTATCTCAGCCTAACCGTCTCAAGATTTTTCGGAACATTGGTTTCAATCCTGTTCAGCTTGTATATTGTTGATGCCAAGTCAAGGCATTTATTCACCTCTCCATGATTTATTATAACCTTCTTTGGCCGAGGCTGGCAGTTGTTTATGAATGCAAGCAGCTGGTTTCTTCCGCTATGAGCTGTCAGCCCGTCTATTGTATTGATTTCCATATTCACCTTCACAAGCTCCTCTTTCCCGTCATTTTCCATCTTAAAATCCTTGACCCCTTCCTGCACCTGCCTTCCCAAGCTTCCCACGCCTTGATAACACACAAATATCAGGCTGTTCTTTTTATTGCCTGCAAATTCCCTGAAATATTCTACAGAGGCGCCTCCTACAAGCATGCCGGATGTTGCAAGGACAATGCAAGGACCGCCTTCAAAAACCTCTTTTCTTTCTTTAGCAGAGCCTATTCTCTTGAATGTATCTGATAAAAAGGGGTTATTGTCCTGGAATATCATGTTTCTTATAGAGCTGCTAAGGAAATCAGGGTATGCTGTGTGGATTGCGTTAATGTCCCATATCATGCCATCAATATAAACAGGTATTTTGTCAAGCTTTCCCCTCTTAATGGCATCCTCAATTATCAGCATGGATTCCTGCGCCCTTCCCAGCCCCAATTCCGGAATCAGAATCTTGCCCTTTCTCTCTATTGTTTTTTTGATTATTTCTATCATCATATCCTCAGACTCCTGCCTTGGGGGCAAAACATCATCCCTCCCGCCATAAGTTGATTCTATTATAAGTGTCTCAATCCTTGGAAAGTTTGCAATTGCAGCGTCAAGAAGCCTTGTCCTTCCATATTTCATATCAGCTGAATAAACCAGGTTGTGCAGGCCATTCCCTATATTCAGATGCACCATTGATGCTCCTAAGGCATGGCCTGAGTTGTATAATGTAAGCCTGACATCTGGCGTTATGTCTGTAACCTCATTATAGTCAAGGCAGATGCTGTGCTTTACCATCTCTTTTATATCAGTTGAGCTGAATAGGGGGGTTGCTGCCTGTTTGTATGCCACCCCAATAAAATCCAGTGCCAGCAATGATGTAATGTCCCTTGTAGGGGCGGTCATATAGCACGGCCCTTTATAGCCCATCTTATAGAGATAAGGCACAACGCCGCCATGGTCAAGATGCGCGTGGCTGATAATGATAGCATCTATGGAGTTTATATCAAACTCTGAAATATCAAAATATGGAAACTTCTCCTTGTCAGATGCTGCAACATTTATGCCGCAATCACGCAAAATCTTTGATTCAGGCGTCTGCAGCAGCAGGCAGCTTCTCCCTACCTGCCTTCCGCTTCCAAGGAATGTTACTCTTACCCATTCATCCATCTTTTCAGGATTCCACTCCTTGTAAATCTTCTTTCCGATGGAATTAAGAAATTTTCTTCTGTAGTTATTGTTAAGATATAATACGCTTCTTATGTTCTCTGTTATCTGGCTTGGGATTGCCGGGCTTCTCTGGACTTGAGGAGTCCATAATGTTTTCTGCTTAATCTCCTGCAGTATGCTTCCCTGCTTTCCTATGACCATTCCAGGCTTTTTTGCTTCAATAACAACAATGCTTCTCTGCGCATCAAATATAATATTCTTCAGCTCTGCGTCTTTTGGGACAATCTTCTGTATGCTCTTTTCAGTTTCTTCCTGTTTTGTCAGAATCTTCTCGTCTGCCCTCAGCTCTATCCTTTTCTTTATCTTATTGACAATCTCTTTTATCTTTGCCTCTCCCTCCCTGAAGAAATCCCTGTCATTTGTGTATAGAACTATGTTTGCGCCCTCAAAGCCCGCGTCGCTTATCACTTTAGGCAGTTCGCTTGTTATGCTTTTAAGAATGTCTGTCATTTTAATAAATCATCAGATTTTTAAAATACTGAAAATTGTTAAATTTTCTCATGTTTTTGTCAGATTTATTTTACTTATCTATATTCTTTTTTATAATATATCCTGTTTATTTTTGCAGAAAATTGTTAAATTTTCTCATGTTTGTGCTTTCAGAATCTAAATATTTTTATGTCAGAAAATATTATATTAATACTGAATGATAATATTATCAGCCATATAATGCATAATCCTGTATATTTCAATTATTCCTGTCCTTCATTGTAATCTATTTCTTCTCTTCTCTGTATAATGGCTCTATTTTCTGCCTTACAACGTGATTTATGCCTTCTTTTGTTATTGTGAAAACATCTATTCCAAACCCGCTTCCTGTATCCCTTTGCGTTGAGGATTTTAAAGCCTCTATGGCAAGGTTTACTCCTTCTTTGACTGTTATATCTTTCTTGTAACTCCTTTCCATCAATCCGAGAATATACGGCATGCCGCTTCCGAAGCTGGCATCATACTCTTTAACTTCATAAATCCCGCCGGCAGGGTCTACAGAAAAGAGTTTTGTCTCTCCATTCTCATCCAATCCGCCAATAAGCGTTCCTACTATGCTTATAATAGTTGAGAACTGCCTTATGTTCCTGAATGTTAGCATTGCAAAAAGGTTTGCTGCCTCTTTTATGCTTGGCCTTGACTTGCTTCTTAATTCTTTCAGCCTTAATTCTGCCGCTACAATTTTGTTTAAAAGCTGGGCATCTGAAACCCCTCCAGTATAACTAGCCACTAAGTAAGTATTAATTTTAAATAATTTCTGGTAATTCTTGTCCATTATTATTGACTGGCCGCCTGTAACCTGCCTGTCGCCAGCCATGACAATCCCATCTTTGCACACTATCCCAAGTATGCTTGTTCCTGTCTTTAGAACGCTATTTTTCAATTCCTCATCCATCTCAATAGAATAATAAACTTTTAGAACCTCTAAAAATAGCATGCATAAGAGATTTATAAAGCTTTTGGTGAGGCTTTTGCTTGTTAGGATTTATGCAACCTTATTGGTTTCTCTATAACTGGCTTTAAAATGTTCTGGTGTAATTAATAGATTGTCATCACACGAATTCCATAAATGATTTGACATAGAAAAAGGAGAACCTCTTACAAAATCACTATAATAGGCTACTATAATTTTTATCTTGTACTTTTTTCTTATTTCTTGTAATATCGGAACGAAATCAGTATCGCAAATTAATATAATTATTGTTTTTATATCATCTTCATTATCCTGTAATGAGAATAAGTCCATTGTTAATAAAGTATCAACTCCTTTTTGATGAAAGTCACCATCATCATCCTTTTGACATCTACCTTGTCTAACCTTTAAATCAGGTATAGACGAAATTTTTTTAATCCAGAAATTATGCCTTTTTGTTTTTTCTATGTCATCTAGTTTAGGGTGTGTTGGACTTTGGTAGGGCGGTGCAATATAAAAAAAAGTTTTCTTACACCATAAACCTTTTTCTTTAGCAAGGGTATTAGCAAATTGCTTTATATCATATTTTAAAGGATTTCCTTTCCCAAAATGTTTAGATATTTTTGACAAATATCCACCATCTAAGAATACATATGTATTTTCCATAGTACATCTCTTCTGAATTTTTAGTATTAATACTTCTATTAGAAGAAATATTGGTCATCCAGCATTCCCGTAGGAATACTGGGGTTCATCTTATTGTTATTAATATTAGCACCTTTTTAAATATTTCTATATTGAAGTTGTATAAAAAAACAACTTTTTCGTTCGGTAAAATTATTTTATACCGAATAACTCTATAAACCTTTGGCTTGATTTGATTAAATTAAGTTTTATCACTTCTTAATTTTCTCCAAATCTTCATCCCACCTTCGTTATCCCATCCTCTTTCCTGAACTTTATGATTTTATCGACAAAGCTTTCTATCTTTGCCTCGTGGCTGACAAGTATGAGTTGCTTGACTTTTAATTGCTGCAGAACATCCCGCATCTTGTCAAGCTGCTGGTCGCTGAAGCCGTCTGTTGGCTCATCAAGTATGACAATATCCTTTGTCTTTATCCTGCTTAGAAGGGAGTTTATGACCTGATTCAATGCAAGCCTGTATGCAAGAGCAACAGCTGTTCTTTCTCCTCCTGAAAGGCAAGCATAATCCATCTCATATCCCTGCTGCTCAATAATCGGGGTAAAATCCTCATCAAGCCTTGCCCTTAATGTTTCTGAAACAAGGACAGAAAACCAGCTGTTGAATATCTTTGAAAATTCTTCCCTTAACCTTATCATGATATTTCTCTCAGTGAATTGCATCATGCTGACAAAGCTGTTTGAAAGCCAGTCAACAAGCTCGTTCAGGTAAATAAGCTTGCTCTTTACTTCCTCTTTTTTATTTATCTCTTTTTCAAGCTCGCTAATCTCCCTTGCAAGCATCTCTATCTCCTTTTTCAACTCTGCCTTTCTTATTTCAATGCCCCTCTCCTTTTCTTTTGTCCTGTCCAATTCAGATTTTTTTGCCTCAAAAATCCTTTCAAACCTGGAAAGCTCAAACACAAAACTCTTCAGGCTTGATGTATGGCTGTTTAATAGCGCAACATCTGATTTTAATGTATCAGCCTCTTTTTTCATCTCTGCAACCCTGTCATACCTCAAGCCCTCAATTCTCACCTTTAAAATATCAAGCTCTGATTTTCTTTTTTCAAGCTTAAGAATTTCATCATTAATCGCCTGTATATTCCTGTTGTTGTCATTTCTTTTAGGAAGAAGCTCTGCAAGAGTCTTTTCTGCCTCTTTCAAGTCCTGTTGTATCTTTATGCCTATATTTGTCTTGTATCTCTCGCCAACATCCTGAAGGCATGTCGGGCATATTGTCATTCTGAAAATCTTTCTCTCAAAATCCTGCTGCTCCTCTTTTTTAATCTCAAGTGACTTTATCTTGCTGAAAACCTCTATGCGCTCCTTCTGAAGCATCTCAAGCCTGCTCTTGTTTTCCCGAATAAGCCTTGCAGCATCATCCAGCTCTTTCTGGTTAAATTTTGCCGAGGCTTCTTTAAATGCCTTCTCTGTTTCATTGATGCTTTTCTCTAATTTTGCAATCTGCTCGTTCTTGCCAGAGACGACTATCTTTGTCTTTTCTATCTCCTGCTCATATCTTTTCTTTTCATTTATCTTTTCCTCAATGCCCCTAATCTCTTCTTCTTGTTTTTTCCTTTCTTCAGCTATGCCCAAAAATACTGCCTCTGCGCTCTTTATATCCTGCTCTATCCCTGCCACATTGCCTTTTTTTGAGATTACTCTTTCTTTCTGCGGCTCAAGGTCTTTGATGATTCCCTCCTTATTTCTTGACTCCTCTCTTAATCTTGTCAGGATAGTATTGAGGTTTTCACCAATCCTTTTGTATTTGTCTATTCCAAAGATATGCCTTAAAGTGTCAAGCCTTGTCGTTGCATTCTCAAGAATTATCTGTTTCATCTCTTCCTGTGGCGTGTAGACAGTAAACTTGTACAGCAAATTGGTTTTTTTAATAAATTCGGGGGGGTATCCCAGCATATTCAGGATGGAATTCTTAAGCTGCGTGATTGATACCTCTTTTTTTTCATTGTCTATTATTATTGAGGCATAATCCTGCGTTACAGATTTTCCTCTTTTCAGCCCTCTTTCTATTACCGCATTTATCCCGCCAACATCCAGCTCTACCTTCACAAAACCCTCATCCTTCCCATTTCTCAATAAAGAAGAGCCTCTTTGCCCTGGCTGCAAGCCAAACAATGCAAACTCAATAGCAAATAGGATTGAGCTCTTGCCGCTTCCAATGTCTCCTGACAAAAGCACGCTTCCTTCAGGGATGGCAATCTCTGCATCCTCATAGCTTCTTATGTTGTGCAATGAAACCTTTTTTATTATCATCTCAGCATTTTCTCCATGACTAATTTATCATCCCCATTTGGATAATGCCTCTTCCTGACTTTTATAACATAAAACCCAAACCTGTTATATAGCCCAATTGCCGGGAAATTTTTAGCCCAGACATCTATCCTCATCTTGCTTGCTTTATTGTTTTTCTTGGCTAACTTAATCATGCGATTAAGCAACTTTGTGCCAATTCCCCTATTATGATATCTTTTTTTGACAGACAAAAAACTAATATCAGCAATTTTATTCCTGATTGTTAAGGCAAAATAGCCGACTGCTTCGCTCTTATGCTCTGCAATATAAAGCAAAGAACTAGAACTTATTATTTTTTTAGCTAACTTTAATTCATCTTTTATGCATTCCGCCAACCTGTAACCGCTTTTAGCCTCTATTTCAGCTATACCCATTGCATCATCTTTAGATGCTTTTCTAATATTGA
>JACOYM010000056.1 GCA_016181905.1 Candidatus Pacearchaeota archaeon
GGCAAAACACTTTCGCTCCAGTATGTTAAAGATGAGATGCTGAAAAGGATGAATATGTCTAAAAACAGCGATTTTTCCCTTACAATGGAGTATCTTAACTGCAAGCTTAAAAAGGTTTCAGATACAGAGTATAGAATACTGGCAGAACTAATCAAAAAGCTCGGGGGGGAGGTGCCGGCCACTGGTCTGCCAACAGACTATGTATACAGAAAGTTTGTAGAAATGATAGACCAAAAAAAACAGGTAATAATACTGATTTTAGATGAGGTTGACCAGGCAATAAAAAAGATATCTGACAATTTCCTTTATAATTTTACAAGATTGAACTCAGAGCTTTCTAAGGCGCAGATATGTGTTGTTGGGATAAGCAATGACTTAACCTTTCTTGAAAATTTAGACCCGAGGGTTAGAAGCTCATTGAGCGAGGAAGAGATTGTTTTTCCACCATATAATGCCCTGCAATTGCAGGACATATTAAAAGAGAGGGCCAAGAAGGCGTTTAAAGAGGGCGTTGTGGAGGATGGCGTTATTGCAAAATGCGCTGCGCTTGCCGCAAGGGAGCACGGGGACGCGAGGAGGTGCCTTGATTTACTGAGAATAGCTGGGGAGCTTGCCGCAAGGGAAGGGAGCAAAAGCGTAGAGATGAAGCATATAGACAAAGCAAATGAGAAGATAGAAAGAGACAAAATAATTGACACAATCCAAACAGGGCCTAAACAATTTCAATTAGTCTTGTTAGCCATGATTAATCTTTCAGAATCCAAGAAATTAGAAAGGATATTCACAGGAGAGATTTATGAAGTATACCAAGAGATGTGCAAAAAGACAAAAACAGAGGCATTAACACAAAGAAGGATAGGGGACATATTAAGCGAGCTTGACACGGCAGGCATGATAATTGCGAAGGTTATTTCCAAAGGCAGGCAGGGGAGGACAAGGGAGATAAAGATATCTATTCCACAAAACATATTGCCAAGAGCCAAAACAATATTATTAGAATCTTTGGGCCTGTGAATTAGAAACATAAATTTTTTGGCAATGATTAGAAGGAATAGAGTTTTTGGCGTTAAATTTAAAACTATGGGGAAGAATGTCAAACCAAGAAATTTTGAAGTTTTGTTTAGAAAACGGCTTTATTATAGACAAGGAATTATTTGAAAGCTTGAGCCAGATAGATGTTTCAATTGCCAAGAAAATTATAGAAAAGATAAAGCAGGCATCCAATGAAAGGCTGATATCAAAAACAATTCTCTTCAACAAAAGCCAGGAAGTCAGCAAGATTGTAACATCCTTTGAAAACGAAAACAAAAAGGTTGTTGAAAGGCTTTTTATCAGCCTTGGGCTGAATATAGAGATAAAGAAGGAAAAGACGCTGGAAAAAGAGCCAAGAATGGAGGAAGAAGAACAAAGCCCCGCCTCTTTCAGAATAATAACCTCGCATGACATACCGACCAAAAAATTTAAAGTAAATGATTTTGTCAGGCATTTTAGAAACAGATTCCTTGAAATGAAAAAGATACTGCAGGAAAGAGCAGAATTGCAGAATCTTGTTTCAATAAATAAGATTAGCGGCAATAAGCAGAATCTTTCAATTATTGGGGCTGTTTTGAGCAAACGCACAACGAAAAACAAAAATATTCTTTTAGAGATAGAGGACCTGACAGGAAGGATTTCCGTTTTAGTCAATCATGAGAAAAAAGAGGTTTATGAGAAGGCGAAAGAGATTTTATTGGATGATATTCTTGCTATAAAAGGCTCAGGGAACAGCGAGATTGTTTTTGTTAATGATATAATCTACCCAGACCTTTGTCTTTCCGAGAGGAAGAAATCAGAAAAAGAAGAATATGCCATGTTCACAAGCGATTTGCATGTTGGCAGCACAAGATTTCTTGAAAACAATTTTATCAAGTTTACAGAGTGGTTAAATGGGAATCTTAACAGCAAAGACACATCAACAAAAGTAAAATATCTTTTTATAACAGGCGATTGTGTTGATGGCGTCGGAGTTTATCCCGGGCAGGAGGAACTGCTGAAGATTAAGGATATAAGAAAGCAGTATGAAAAGCTTGCTGAACTGCTGGGAAGAATAAGGAAAGATATCCATATAATCTTATGCCCAGGGCAGCATGATGCGGTCAGAGTGGCGGAGCCACAGCCAATGCTGAATAAAGATTATGCCCAGCCAATTTGCGCTTTAGAAAATGTAAGCCTTGTGAGCAATCCTGCAGTAGTCGGGATAAGTGATGCAAAGATAAATGTTTTGATGTATCATGGGGCGAGTTTTCATAGTTTTATAGGGGACATAGAGGCTTTGAGGATTGGAAAAGCGCATGAAACGCCCGCAAAAGTTATAAAACACATGCTTAAAAGAAGGCACCTTGCCCCTACGCATTCGTCTGTTGTTTATGTTCCTAATGAAACTGAAGACCCGCTTTTTATCAAAAAAGCGCCTGACATAATCACAACAGGAGAGCTGCACCGGCCAGATATTGACATTTACAACAACATACTCATAATAAGCTCGTCCTGCTGGCAGTCTACAACTCCGTTTGAGGAGAAGATTGGAAATAACCCCCTCCCATGCAAGGTGCCTTTGTTGAACCTGAAGACTGGAGCTATTAAAATTCTGGATTTTTCAGACAAGGAGGAAAAATGAAAAAAGGATTATTGGATAGAATAAAAAAAATAAAATTAATTTCTCTAGACGGAGATGGGTGCCTTTTTTCATATGAAAATGTTGGAAGCAGATTTCACTCTAGCTGGGACGCTTTGGGTTTTTCTTATGGGCTGAAAGACCGATGGGATGAGAGAATAAATATTTTTTACAAGAAAGATGCAGATGATTTTGAATGGGCAAGAAGGGACGTGAATGACTTAAAGGGGAGGCGGGTTGAGGATTCTTTGAAGATACTCTACCCGGTGCCTTTTTGTGAAGGCGCCAAAGAATTTGCAGAGAAAAGCAAAGAAAGGTTTGTTAGGGGGGTATTAAGCACTGCTATTGATTTGGTTGTCTACAAGTCTAAAGAGGAACTGGGGTTGGATTTTGCTTTCTGCAATGTTTTGCATAGGGAAAATGGTTGCTTTACAGGAACACATACACACAATGTTCCTATATGGAGAAAACATGAAAAGCTTCCAGAGATATGCAAAAGATATGGTGTGAAACTTGAGGAGATATGCCATGTGGGGGATAATGAGAATGACATTTATGTTGGCAGAAAAGCGGGATTATTTATTGCATTAAAGCCTAAGAAGCAAGAGGTTAGAAAATTAGCACATTATACTGCAGATAATTTTTTTGACATTATGAAACTTTTAAAAATTTAAAATGAACATAAATGAATATTTTAAGGAGCTGGAGAATAAGGTAAAGGTGGCGTATGCTGTTGCAGGGGAGGCAAAAGCAAAAGGGCTTGACCCTTTGAGCAAGGTTGAAATACCCTTAGCGACAAGCTTGGCAGGAAGGGCTGCGGGGCTTATTGGCACAATATACCCCCAATTGAATAACCCCCAAATTATCAACAGGATATTGGAGCTAGAAAAGGAATTTGGCGCGTTAGACCCTGCTGTTTGCCTGAAGATTGCAGAGGAGGTTGTGAAAGAAAGATTTTGCAAATTCCAGAGCCTGGAGGAAGGAATAGATGCGGGCATAAGGATGGCGATGGCGTATATTACTCTTGGTGTTGTTTCATCCCCACTAGAGGGATTTACGCATTTCAGGCTTAATAAAACAAATGATGGGGGGGATTATATTGCAGCATATTTTTCCGGGCCTATAAGAAGCGCGGGAGGAACAGCGGCAGCATTTTCTATTGTGATTATAGACTATTTAAGAGAGATATTAGGATATGCAAGATATGACCCTAGTGAAGAAGAGGTGAAGAGGTTTGTTACAGAGGTGTATGATTACCATGAGAGGATAACTAACCTGCAGTATTTGCCGTCTGAGGAAGAGGTTGAGTTTTTAGCGAAAAATTTGCCTATACAGGTAACAGGAGAGCCAAGCGAGGAGAGGGAGGTCAGCAATTATAAGGATTTGAAGAGGATAGAAACCAATTTTATAAGAAGCGGGCCATGCCTTGTTTTAGCAGAGGGGCTGGCGCAAAAGGCGCCAAAGATATTAAAGATGATTAACAAGCTGAAAGGAAGGGGCTTTGTTTTAAGCGGCATGGATTTTCTGAAGGGGTTTGTTGAGCTGCAGCAGAATATAAAAAAGAACAAGAAAAAAACAGAGAGTGCTACATATATCCAAGATTTGGTTGCAGGCAGGCCTGTCTTGTCGCATCCCTCGAAATCCGGGGCATTTAGGCTGAGATATGGGAGGACAAGATGCTCTGGCTATTCTGCATTAAGCATACATCCCGCGACTATGCACATTTTGAAGGGGTTTGTTGCAATAGGCACGCAACTGAAGATAGAGCTGCCAACAAAGGGCGCTGCAATAACAAGCTGTGACAGCATAGAAACGCCAATAGTCAAGATGAATAATGGCGCAGTCAGAAAGGTTCAGGATTCAAAACATGCAAAAGAGCTTTCCAAAGATGTTTGCGAAATAATTTACTTGGGGGACATGCTTATTCCGCACGGAGATTTTTTAAACAGAAATCATATTTTAATGCCCTGCGGGTATACGCAAGAGCAATGGCTTTTAGAGCTGAGGAAAAATGGAAAGGAGAGCATTAAAGAAGATATGAATCCTTTTGACATCAGCTTTGAAGAGGCAGCAGGCTTAAGCGAGCAGCACAATGTTGCATTGCATCCAGACTATATTTATTATTGGTCCCAGATTACGTATGAGGATTTTCTTATACTTCTTAACTGGCTTGGCAACTCAAAGATAAACCAGAAGCTAATACTTCCTTATAACAAGACAGAGCAGGAAATATTCAAAAAAGCAAAGAGGGCTCTTGAATTGATTGGATGCTGCCATGAAATATCCACAGAGAATGTGATTCTTTCAGAAAGTGACAGCAAGGCACTGCTTTGCAATCTGGGGATGGGGCATCTGTTAAACCTGATTGCAGAATCGGGCTCAGACTATCTTCTAAAGGACGATGTTGAAGGATTAAAAAAGAAAATAAGGCATAGCGAGGACATGATGGAGGTTGTGAATATGCTTTCAAAATACACCCTAAAAGACAAGGCAGGAACATTTATAGGCTCAAGGATGGGGAGGCCTGAAAAGGCAAAGCTGAGAAAGTTGACTGGAAATCCAAATGTTCTTTTTCCAGTAGGGGAAGAGGGCGGAAGGATGAGGAGCATACAGGCTGCATGCAAAAGCGGGAGTGTTAAAGCAGATTTTCCCATATATTTTTGCGAAAATTGCAACAAAGAAACCATCTATTTTATCTGCGAAAATTGCAACAAAGAAACTAAAAAGAAAAACTATTGCAAAGAGTGCGGGCAGACATTCTATTCTGAGAAATGCCCCCACCACATTATAGGCCAAGGGTTTGTTAATAAGAGGATTGAAATTGCGCATTATCTTGAAGAGGCAACGAAAAAGATAAACCTGCAGAGGGAGGAGGTTCCAGTGCTTATAAAGGGGGTGAGGGGGACAAGCTCTGCACATCATGCATTTGAGCATCTTTCCAAAGGGATATTAAGGGCTGTCTTTAATCTTAATGTAAACAAGGACGGAACGATAAGGTATGATGCAACTGAACTGCCTATAACACATTTTAAGCCAAAAGAGATATTCACAAGCATTGAGAGCCTGAAAAAGCTTGGATATCACACAGATGTAAATGGAAAGCCATTGGAGAATGAAGAGCAGGTTTTGGAGATTAAGCCTCATGATATTATTCTGCCAGCATGCCCTGAATCCAAGGACGAGAAAGCAGATGACGTATTCATAAGGATTTCAAAATTTATTGATTCTTTGCTTGTGAGGTTTTATAGCCTAAGGCCATTTTACAATGCAGAGGCAAGAGAGGATTTAGCAGGGCATTTGGTTGCGTGCATTGCCCCGCACAATGCTGCATGTGTTGTTGGCAGAATTATTGGATTTAGCAAAACACAAGCATTGCTTGCCTCTCCATATATACATGCTGCAATGAGAAGGGACGCAGACGGCGACGAGGCAGCAGTTATGCTATTATTAGACACCTTAATTAATTTTTCCAGGGAATTCCTGCCTGCCCACAGAGGGGGAACACAGGACGCGCCTCTTGTATTGAATGCAAGGATAAGGGCAGGGGAGGTGGATGATATGATATTTGATATTGATATAGCTAGAGAATTGCCCCTTGAGCTTTATGAAGCAGCATGGCAATTTAAGCATCCCTCAGAGGTCAAGATAGAAAAGATTAAGGACAGGCTCGGGGGGGAGGAGTTCACAAATTTATGGTATAGCCATGAAACAGGCGATATAAATGACGGGGTCTTATGCTCGTCATATAAAAAGCTTCTCACAATGCAGGATAAAGTACAAAAGCAGATGGAGCTTGTTGAAAGCATAAGGGCGGTAAATGCGGATGATGTGGCAAGGCTTATTATAGAGAGGCATCTTATAAGGGATATTCGGGGCAACCTGAGAAAATTCAGCATGCAGGAGTTTAGGTGCAGCACATGCAATGAAAAATACCGAAGGCCCCCAATGCAGGGGAATTGTGTAAGATGCCACGGGAACATTATCTTCACTATTTCAGAAGGGAGCATTGTCAAGTACCTTGAGCCTGCCTTAAGCCTTGCAAGAAAATACAATGTCTCTGAGTATGTAAGGCAAAGCCGAGTATGTAAGGCAAAGCCTTGAACTGACAAAAAGCTACATAGAGAGCATCTTCGGCAGAGAAAAAGAAAAGCAGGAGGCACTGAAAAAGTGGTTTTAAAGAGGAATTTGAAAATTTTAAAGTTATTGCTCAAAAATAAGGCTTATGAGCATTATTAAGCGAAAATTCCAGGGATTTTGCTAAAAGAGTGTTAGTTTCAATAAATTTTACATTTCACTTAACAAACTGCTCCCACCTCTTGCTCACTTCGTTCGCTTAGAGAATTTCCTTCGGAAATAAAACAGCCCCCCTACTACTCCGACTAAGAACAAAACAACTCCAATCATGTTAGAGGTTTTTAAAGATAAATTAGAGATTACATTTCCTGTAAGGTTAGCAGAAAGGAAAAAGATTGAGCCCAGTAATCCAATGATTGCTGTTGTTGCTGAGACCTTTCCCTCTAAAGATTTTTTGTCAGATTTAACAAACTTGTTTCCTCTTAGATGGTAACCCTCTGCTGGAATAAATCTATATTTTATATCAAAATTACCTGCATAATAATTTAGGGCTGTTTTAGTTAGACCAATCTCGCTTGCGAAACCATATAAAAATCTCTGGAATAAGGGGGGTTCTGCACTTGGAGTTCTTTTTGTTTTTTTATAAACTCCATATCCTTCTAGTTCTCCAGTGTAAGCATTATTTTGTGCAATTACCATTGTCTTAACTCTATCCTCTCCTAAAAAATTGTTGAAATCACTTAAACTTGGGGTTGGTTTAGAACCTAAAATTCCTTTTAAAAACGGATTATAGTTGGGATGATTATGTGCAGAAGTAAGTCTTTTACCTAAGTGTTCTTGTACCAGTTTTGCAACTTTATCCATATCTGCTTCTGCAGTCGCGATTGTGTGACTTGAAGTAACATTTATCATCTTTTCCCCAGGATACTTCACCCAGATATGTTCAAAGTAAGGTCTTTTAATAGATTCAATTACCTCTTTTGGAGTCTCCCTCTTTTGTTTTTCACCCATAATGAAACTAATAAAACTATAATTTAAATAACTTCCTAAAAACCCACTTACTCTAACGCCCCATATATCCTGTGGGCATCGGTTTTAAAATAATGTTGCCTGAAGGCAAGATAAACTTAAAATGTAAAACTGATTTCTCCGCTCCTCAATCGCTCGGTAAATTTGCGGGTTGCCTCAAATTTATTCGCTCATGATGGTGCTCGACCTTTCCACTCTGATTTTCTCATCCAATCACTTGTTCCAAGTTCGGGGATAAAATCGATGGCGAGGGAAATTAACCTCATTATGCCCAATTGAGATTTTTTCTTAAAGTAGAAGTAGATTCTTACATTCTTCTCTCATGAAATCTTTATGTAATTTTAATTCAGGAGTTCCATGTTTTAGAATATCTTCACAATGAATAAGTATCCTTTGGGCATACTTTTCATTTTTATCATCCATGCTAGCACCATACACAATACCTTCTATTCTTGCCCATACACATGCAGAAGCACACATAGGACAAGGCTCAAAAGTCGTATACAACC
>JACOYM010000057.1 GCA_016181905.1 Candidatus Pacearchaeota archaeon
TATATAACAATAGCGCTTGAGGCTCTGTCTCCTTTAGCTGTAATCTGGTTTTTTAGAAGAAGATGAAAATGGAAAATCAAAGGATAGAAAAATAAAATGAAAAGGAAAGAAGATTTAGAAAATATTGAAAAAGTATACTTTTTAAAAAGACCAATCAAACCTCTTGAGGAGAGAATTATTAAATATGGACAAATTTTGATTACAATTGCTTTATTTATATTAGGCTTACTAATTAATCAATCAATTATAAACTTATATAATATTAATCTTGAAATTATTCCATTTGAAGAAAAGAATACCTTGCATCTCTATCTTTATAATACTGGAAATGATATGGCGCGAATAACTAACTATTCTCTATGCTGGTTTGATGGTGTAAAAAATAATACTTGCTGGAGTGGAATGACGCCAGAAGATAGAGTTGTCATGGGAAATCCATTAGAAGTAAGAACACATGAAAGCCAAATAATTAATACAGAGTATAATATAACTAAATTTAAGAGACTATTTATCGAAATGAACCCTTCTAAAAAGTGGGGCATTCAAATATGTGAAATAAAAACGGGTTGTAAAGTATATGTTTTTTATAATGACCCTCTCCCAAGTTATAAAGTTATTGGTAGTGTCCTTCGAACTACAATCACTGTTACTGTTCAAAAGAAAAACCAATCTAATGGAAGTTTATAAGAGGGGGTAGATATAATTATTAAAGAAAAATGAAAAAACAAAACAAAAAGATATGGGTAGTAATCCCTGCATATAATGAAGAAAAGGCAATTGGCAGCGTTATAGACAATCTAATGAAGAAAGGCTTAAAAAACATAATAGTTGTTGATGATGGCTCTTCTGACAATACTGCAGGGATTGCTGAAAAACATGGAGCAAAGGTGTACAATCATATAATCAACAGGGGGCTTGGCGGGGCTTTGAATACAGGAATAACTGCTGCGCTTGTCAACAAGGCAGATATAATAGCAACCTGTGACGCAGACGGGCAGCATAATCCTGATGATGTAAAAAAAGCAATAGAAACACTGACAGGCCAAGGTTATGATGCTGTAATAGGCTCAAGAATGATAAATTCAAAAGGCATGTCGCTTTCAAGAAAGCTGCTGAACAGGGGGGCAAACTTCCTGACTTACCTGCTGTTTGGGATATATGTGACAGACACGCAGGGCGGATTGAGGGTATTTTCAAGAAGCGCGGCAGAAAAAATAAGGATAAAGACAAACAGGATGGAGGTTTCTTCTGAAATAATAAAAGAGATAGGCAGGAACAAGCTGAGATTCAAGGAGATTCCCATAGAGGTTATATATACTGACTATTCCTTAAGAAAGGGGCAGAAAAACACAAATGCCTTCAGAATAATTTATAAATTAATATTGAGTAGGATAATGAGATCGTAAGGAAACCTAAGGTTTCCTTAACCGCGAAAATTCAAAGATTTTCGGGGCTATCAGAAACTGAAAGTTTCTGAAGCGCTCAACCTTCCTAATATAGGATATATAAATAACTAAATAATCAAAAAGAATATGATATTGCAGATAATTGTTTCAGTTTTAGTTTTGGCAGTATTAATTAAGTTAGTCATGGATTTGAAAAAAGGAAAGGTAACCCTAAACAAATTTTATTTGTGGGCGCTGGCATGGATTGCCCTTGCCGTGATTGTATTTTTCCCTGAATTAGTAATCTTTATTGCGAATCTAGTCGGCATTGAAAGAGCCAGGGATTTGCCCATATATGTTTCAATAATTCTTTTGTTCTACCTTTTATTCAAGATAGGGATAAAGATTGAGAAGGTTGAGCAGGAGATAACAACTCTTGTAAAGAATCTTGCTATTAAAAAAGCAAAGAAATAAAAAGGTTTTTCTTAATTGTCTTACTGAAAATAGAATATGAAAAATAATATTTTAATCATAAATCCCCCTGCATTGATGAAGGTTGTAAGGGAAGGAAGATGCGAGCAAAGAGCAGACTCTTACCAGTACCTTATGGTGCCTATATCCCTGCCATCCATAGCTGCTGTCCTGCTGAAGAATGGCTTTGCTGTGAGGATTATTGACTGCATTGCAGACGACATCTCTTTAGAGGGGCTTGAAAATATCCTTGCTAGGGAAAATCCTTTTTTGGCTATAGTGAATGTAGCAACAATGACATTTGACACAGACAAGAAAACTGCTGAATTATGCAGGAAGCTGAAAATTCCATGCGCAGCGGTTGGAATGCATGTAACAACAATTCCTGATGATGCCATGAAAAGCTCTGAGTTTGATTTTGCAATTCGGGGAGAGCCAGAGCTCATATCATTGAATCTTGCAGAGGCATTGCATAGTAAAAAGGATTTGAAAAAGGTTAGAGGCATAAGTTTCAAGACAAAGGGCAGGATTACGCACAATCCTGATGAAAATCTTATAGAAAACCTTGATGCACTGCCATTTCCAGCAAGAGAGCTTCTGCATAATGAAAAATATATAGAGCCTTTAACTCAAAAGCCATATACATTAGTAATTACCGGAAGAGGCTGCCCTTTTAACTGCATATTTTGCACTGCAAACAGGTATTATGGGAAAAAGCAGAGAATCAGAAGCCCTGAAAACATAGTTGACGAGATTGAAGGGATTATCAAAAAATTTGGGATAAGGGATATTGGAATGTGGAATGACACATTTACATTCAACAAGGAGCAGGTTAAGGGATTATCAAAAGAAATAATAAAAAGAAGATTGAAGATAGACTGGTTCTGCAACAACAGGGTTGACACGATTGATGAGGAGATGATAATGCTGATGGCAAAATCGGGATGCAAGGTTATAACATTCGGGGTTGAGAGCCTTGACGAGAGAATTTTAAAAAACATAAAGAAGGGAATAAATGCAAGGCAGGTTGAGAATGCTGTAAGGCTGTGCAGAAAATACGGGATTAAAAGCCAGCTTCACATTATATTCGGCTTGCCGGGAGAGACAAAGGAAACACTAAACAAGACAATAAAAGAGACATTAAGGATAAACCCAGATTATGCGCAGTTCTATTGCGCTGTGCCTTTTCCAGGAACAGAGTTCAGGGAGTATGTGCTTGAGAAAGGGTATATGAAAGATGCCAAATGGGAAAGGTATGAAATAAACAATGCCCTTGTTTCTTATCCTCATCTGTCAAGCAAAGAGATACAGGATGCGAGAAAAAGGGCTTACCGGAAATTCTATCTTAGGCCTTCATACATCATAAAGAAGATGAAGGAATTCCCGCTAAGGGACTGGAAAAAAATCTCTGTGCAGGCATATCACTTCTTTAAGGGCTGGGTGTTTGGAAAGTGAAAGAGAAAGCCTTCCAAAGCACTTAATACATATAAGTATTATATGATTGGAATATCATTTATCATAAAAAATATCATTGAAATATAATGATGTCAAATTCCCTATGAATGAGGCTGAAAAGCTGGCTAAAGAAACAACAGATGAGCTGATGTTATAACGAGGCTTTTCATAAAAGTCCTGAGCATAAACTCAAAACCCAATAAACCTCTTTGCCAGTGCTGTGTAGAGCACTGAGATTTTATGAATGGCTATTTTTGATATAAAAATCTCATAAAGCATGTCAAAAAAAATGTGAAAGGCAAAGCCGATAAAAACCAGAAAGAAAAACCTGCTTAAAAATGCCAGGATAAAAAGAAGAATGAGAAACTCTATGGAATGAAACGGAATGAAGCCAAAGGAATATTTTTTTCTTACATTTTTCGGCAGCTCTTTAAATCTTTTCTTTAGGCTGACAAACCAGTTATATGAATTCTTCAGGGAAAAATCCCTTTTTCCAATCGCATAAAAAAGATAGTGGTCAACATCAATCAAAACAGATGATAAAAAAACAATCAGGGAGCTGGCAATGCTAAAATGAAAAATAAAATAAAGCATGAAGGCAAAAACTGCCCCGAGAATGATATGGGATTTAGTGTACATCTTTGCCTTAAGTTTTTAATTATTCTTTCTGCATAGAACCAAGCATATTTGCAAACGCAGGCCTTGTAATGAGAATTCCAACAAGCACGCTAAGTATTGTTGTCAGGGCAAATCCCCTTAACAGCCCTGCGCCTGCCCAGAACAAAGGAAGCATTGCTGCAACTATGGTGAAAAAGGCTCCGAATATTATAAACAGGGCTCTTTTTATCCTCTCTTTGATGCTTATCTGCAGGTTAGATACGGCTTCGTCTATTATAACAATCTGGTCATTAACACCAGTGCCCATGCCCACTATTATACCTGCTATGCTCGGGGCATCAAGGTTCCATTTTATCAGGGCAGCTATGCCAAGTGTTATGAATGCCTCAGAGAACATTGTCAAAATCACAGAAAGGGTTATTTTTATTTTTCGATATCTAATAAAAAGCACTATTGAAACAGCCAGAAACGCTGCCAGCGCCAGAAAGATGATGTTTTTAGTGAATTCTTTTCCTAAAACCGGGGAGATTGTATCAAGCTTCACAACCTCAAGCTTGTAAGGCAGGCTTCCTGTAATCAAAATCGTTTGCAGCTTTTTCATTGATTCCTGGGCAGATTTTATGGCTATTTCTCTTGTGCTTCCTGCCCCGCTTCCTTCTATCTGTATCTGTGTTGTAACCTTCCCCTTTAAGTCCTCGCTGATGAATAAAGAGTCAACGAGGTTATCATCAAGATACATGTCCAGTTTCTTGTCAAGGTATCTGCCAGACTCTGTTATATTGACCTTAAGTGTTGAGGTGATGTTTGCATGCTTTTTTGCAGCCTCTTCGCTCAGATAAACAGCAAACCTGAACCTGCATATCTCTCCGCCTTCTGCTGGAAGGCATGTTTCTATCAAAGCATCCTGCCCGCTTCTGCCTACATAGGTTATGTCTTTCACTCCACCGACAAATAATGTCTCATTTCCTATCTTTGCCTCAAACTTCCCCTGTTTTGCAACAAGATCGCTCAACTCAGCAGGCGTTGCTCCTGCTATCTCCACAAGCATATAATTGTTTCCCTTGAGGTCTGTAGCTGATTTTATTGTCACGTCGCTTAATCCATAAACATTCAGCCTGTTTGTTGTTACAGAAATCAAATCTGCCATTTCGCCTTGGCTTAATGTTTTCTCTGGCTTTATCAATGCCCTTGCCCCCCCTTTTAAGTCAAGCCCTTTCCTTATGTTTGTAGAAGGAATAGAGTCTGCTGTAATCTTTAATTCCTCATCTGTGTACAGAAGAAACTCATTTGTTTTTGTTCCTATTATGATTTTTGTTTTGTTAGCCAGAGGGAAGATTTTGCTCATTATTCTATTATAGTCACTTATGCTCTCTACTTTTTCGGTGTTTATAGAGGTTATAATCATGTTAGGGCTTAACCCCTGCTCAAATGCTGTTGAGTTCTTCTCAACTGACTTTATTACAACCCCCTTCTCAAAAAAGCCCCAGGGAGCAATTGCCAGCAAAGCCAGAAAAAGCACAATAATCAAAATCCAAACCCTCAAGCTTAATTTTATCATTTTTATTTTATTCCTTTTTTGTCGCAATACCATTTAATTATGCTGGCATTTGTAAGCCATGTGTTGATTATGTCTGCAAACAAGCCAAGCGATAGTATAAGGAATATCTGCCTGAACGAGTCTGGCAGCCCCGTGATTATAAAAAATGCAGGCAGGACTGCAAACAAAGCTGTTAGTGTCATCAAAATGCCTGTCTTGAATGCGCCATAAATCCTTTCATTCAGAAAGCCCTCTCTTTTCTTCAATGCCCTTGTTGTCAAAAGAATGTCTGTATCTACACTATAGCCTATTAACATTAAAAATGCTGCTATCCCTGCTGCTGAGAGATTTATTCCCATAAAATCAATAAGAGCAAGCGGCATGACTATGTCTGAGAATGCCGCAAATATGACTGCTATGCTTGGAATAAAGCTTTTAAAGAGTATGAATATAACAAGAGACATTAATATGAATGATATCAGCAATGTCAAAATAAGCTGCTTGTAGAAATTCTCGCTTAGGGCAGAGCCTGTGAATTCTGTGCTTGAGTTTTCATCTGTTAATTTGTAACCAAGGGCGCTTTCAATGCCCTCTTTAAGCTCCTGTGGCTGGGAAGAGCTTTCTATGATAGAGGCAATATGCTCTCCTGTGCCAATCTCTGTCAGCTTTCTTATGCTAATATCCGGGAATCTTGATTTTAATGAAGATTCAATTATGCTTGTGTCAACATCACCTTTAAGCGTTATAGTTGTCCCTCCTGACAGGCTGACATCCTTATGCATAATGTCGCCATTCTTTGAGTAGAAGTATCCTATGTAAACCAAAGAGACAAGCATTATAATTACCGGAATAACCAGCATAAGCTTGTGCCATTTGTCATACCATGACAATTTTTCTGCAAGTGATTTTGTTGGAGTTTCCATCTTTTATTTTTATGATTGTATTAAAAATGCGCTTACAGCGCATCTGGCTTCTTATTCATGCATTTATTTTAGCAAAGCCACATGCGCTGGCTGGGAGTCGAACCCAGATAGACAGCTTGGAAGGCTGTCGTCCTGCCATTAGACAACCAGCGCGCAATCTTTATTAATTTTTTTGTTTAATAAATCTTACTAAACAACATGCCCTTGACAGGACTTGAACCTGCAACCTAAAGGTTAGGAACCTTTCGCGCTATCCAGTTGCGCCACAAGGGCAGTTATGCACATATTTAAATAATATAATGATTTTGAAAAGCGGGCTTGGGCTTTTTAAGGATATAGCAAGCTGGATTGATATTTTTTCAGCTTTGCTTTTTATCATATCTATTTTTGTTCCTGTCTTCAAGATTCTTTTGGTAATCTCTGCAGTATTATTATTCCAGAAAGGGATTTTGAGCTTCCTGTCCTAAAGCTTATGATGCCTTTTTCTGTTAAACTTAAAGAACAAGAATTTTTTCTTGGATTCTTCTTTTTCTGCCCTTGGCTTGATAAACACAACATTCAACCCATATGCCTGGGCTGATTTTGCCTGAACCAAATCTGCTGTTACCAATACTGCCTTATGCTTAAATGCAACATTTCTTATTATCGCATCTATCTCCCCTGATTTTGCGTATCTTATCTGAAAATCCTGCGGCCTGACTCCCTCAAAGAAGATATTTATTTTGTATTGGTGTTTTAGCTTGTGAAGTTTTGCAACTTCGTCCAGCCCTTTAAAGCCTGCTTCAAATCCCTTGTTTGCAAGATTCTCAAGTTCTGCCATCACTGCGTTTGGAATTATAATCCTGCCTTTCAGCCCTTTTAAAAGAAGCTTTGGAAGCGCCTGATTGATTACAGCAGAGGTGTCAATCACATAATCCTTCCTTTGCTTTTTTACATTTGAGTTAAGCCCTCTTCTTGCCCTTGTTTTTATCTTCTGGCTGATTGTTTGTTTTGGCTTTCTCATTTTACCACTATTTCTTATTTTGAATGCCCTTAAAATAATCTGCTGTTTCTTTTAAACCTTTGTCCAGATCATAGCTTGGCTTCCAGCCAAGCTTCTGAAGTTTTGATGAATCCAGTGAAGAGGCTTTTAAGTCGCCTTTTCTTTCATCTCTGTAAACTGGCTTTTGGTTTGCTTTTGTCAAAGCATTCAGTTTGTCAAAGATTTCCTGGGTCTGGATATTTTTTCCAGTGCCGACATTAAATGATTTATTTTCTGCTTCCTTGCTCTCCAGCGCAAGGACATTGGCGCTGACAACATCCTTTACATAGACATAGTCTCTTGTTTGCGCGCCATCGCCAAAGATTGAAGGGGCTTCTCCTTTTAGGAGCTTGTTTGTAAATATTGCTATAACACCCCCCTCGCCATAAGGATCCTGCCTTGGGCCATAAACATTTGCATATCTCAGGGAAACATAAGGAAGATTGTAAAGATGCCTGTAAAGAGCAACATAGTGCTCTGCTGTATGCTTGGATATGCCATAGGGAGACATGGGATTTATTGAATGCTCTTCGCCCATGGGCAGGCATAGCGGCTCGCCATATCCTGCGCCTCCTGAGTTTGCATAGATGAATTTTTTAACATTATTTTTCACAGAGAGCTCAAGCAAATTTAAAGTTCCTATAATATTCACCTTTGCATCAAACTGGGGCTCTGAGACAGATTTGCTGACAAATGCCTGGGCTGCATGATGATTTACAATGTCTGGCTTTTCCTTTTCAAAAATCTCCTTGAGCCTGGCAGAATCAGTTATGTCTGCTTCATAGAATCCTGCCTTTTTGTTTATATTCTGTCTTTTGCCAGAGGACAGGTTGTCTACAATAACAACATCATATCCTAATTCTATAAATCTGTCTGCAACATGGCTTCCTATAAACCCTGCCCCGCCTGTTAGGAGTATTTTCATTTTTAATCTTTAAAGAATTAGCTTGGCTAATTTTTAAACCTATGTCAAAAACTCTAAACTATCCATAGCAGTTTGAGTTTTTGAGCACTATTAGAATTCCACGCACCATCTAAACCGTTCGTTACAAATGAGTGGAATTCTAAAGTTTAAAAAATGGCAACTGCGATTTTGCCATTTTGTCAAGAAGCTCAGAAAGAAGCTTGTTAGGTGATTTTTCATTAATCTTGGATAGAGCGATATATGCCCCAAGCTTTATTTTGTGTTTTAAAGCATCAAAGGGCAGATACTGCTCTTTAAAGGGGCTGTCTATTGCAGCAGATCGCAGGATGCCTTGTCTTAGATTAGCCACAACATCTTCTGGCGAGTTTATATCCTCTGGGTTCATCCTTGGCAAAATTGTATAGCTTGTGCCAATTCCTGAAAAAGAGTGCGCCCCTGAAAATGCGAGCGCGCCTATATTAATTTCATTTCTTTTCAAAATCGGGCATATATCTTTTGCCTTTTTATTTGCTTCTTCACCAATCTCTCCATGAAATGTATTTATTGCTGAAAAATATTTCATAATATCTGTATTTTGAGATATAACCGGGCCAATTGGATGGATGCCCCCAAAGGGAGCATATAAAACAGAGATAAGATTCATTCCTTTTGCTTTTTCCAAGGTTTGCGCTAAATCTTCAAATCTTCCAGGAAGATACTCATCTTTTTTTAATCCTAAAGCAAGAAATTGACATTTATCCTCGCCATATTTTGCATTAAATAACTGCCCTTTTACAATCCATACATCCCGATCTGGAAAATATATGGCATTTCCTCTGTCTATAAATTTAGGGCCAGAGGTTTTTAATAAATCTTCATATCTTGTATCCTCACAGCTTGTGATTCCTACAATCCCTCCTCTTCCCAATCTTTCGCTTACAATATCCACAACCCTTCCCAAATCATTTGGATTTGAGCCGGAGAAAGTTCTAATAAAATTATGCAAATCTGCCCTGACTAGTCCTGAATAACTCATGAATAAAAGAATAACCTCTGCTTTAAAAATCTTTCGCTTGTGACTACTTTTAAGTAAAACAGATTATAGTTTATTATCTGTGGCAAACAAAAATGCGGGGGGAAGGGATCGAACCTTCGCAGGCACTGAGCCAAAGCGTTCCTCAAATTCTGCTTGAGCGCTTCCCGTTTGACCACTCCGGCACTCCCGCGCATAAGTGAGAAAAATGCTGCATTATTAAAGTTTATGATAAAGAGAAAAAAGAAAAGCCAAAATGGCTAGGCAGCACAAGTCAGTGCGAAATCCGAAGATTTCTAAAGTCTCCGAAGAGACTTGAATCAGAAGACACCGAAGTGTCATACTGAAGACACTGATTACTCCTGCCTTAAAATGGATAAGGCGAGAATGTATTTAAGATTTTCGGTGCGGCGAGATAAAAAGCATAACACTTAAAAAGCGGACTTTATCTGCTGTTCCTGCGCAAAACAATCTTTTCCAACCTTTTTAAGGAGAGGGGTTTTTCTTTTCTTGTCTCAATTATCTCTGTCATTATTATTTTTTTATTTTTGTATTTCGTCCTTGCCATATTGTAATGCTCATAAGCTGATTTGGCATTAGAAGATAAAAAATCCATGTCATTTGTAAAGTTGCCCGGCGCATACCTTACCTCTATATGATATTTTATATTTGTAAACTTGTGCATTTTTATACAAGATTGATGCTGTATTTAAGAATTATTATGCTAGAAAGATGTTTTTTTAGGTATATTAAAATTGTAAAAAAATGGTCGAAGACAGCTTTATGCGTTCCCCTCTTGTGGGAGAGTACAGGCATAAACGCAAGCTGCTTAGCTTCTGTGTGCGGAATGGGAACAGGCGTTTCCAGCTTACTATGGCCGTCTTCATAATTGCCTATTTTTTAAGGTTTTTAAAGTTTGTTATCTCATTGATTTTATGAAGCTCAACAAGAAGCAGGCAGAAGATAGAATAAAGGAGTTTTTCAAGAATTTAGACAACAAAAAACCAGAGGATATCATAAAGATAAAAAGGCTGGCAATGCACAATAAGATAAAGCTCGGCGCTTTAAGGAAAAAATTCTGCAAGAAATGCTATTCTGTTTTTAATGAAAAAAACAGCCAAATAAGGATAAATAATGGCTTCAGGGCTGTAAAATGCTTGAAATGCGGGTTTGCAAGCAGGTGGAAAATTAAGCATCTGTCAAGAACTGCTGTTCTTGAGCACATTCAAAAATGCTGAAATTCAAAAGCATTTTTGATGTCTTAATTTTGCTTTTTCCATTGCTGATTTGACCTCTGATAAATTGCTGCCGTCATATCTTATAACTTGTGAATGATGGTAATCCTTATTTCCTTCATTTGCAGGCATAATTACTAATCCTCTTTTTCTCCATTTCAACCATCTGTCTATATACTCTGGAAAATCATCAACCAATACCTTTCCATAAACAAGCCCTTTATCCCTTGTCATTGTTATATCTACATCAGGGCCTAAATTTTTGTCTATCCATTTCTTTTTCCCAGACCAAGAGGCAGGATTTCTTCTTGGACCCTGGGTCAGAATAACTATCCTATACCCCAATTCTCTTGCTACTTCCAGAATACCCCACCCTAACTTAAATTTTGGAAGTTCCTCCCACCATTTCTCTGATGCCCTTATCAAATCTGCCCTTTCTCTGAGATAGCTTGGGGCATTATCTCTAAGCGGCAGTTTGAACACTGGCTCATGAGGGGATTTTAATCCTTCTAATTTTTCTAGCAGTGATTTATCATAGTCGCATAAAGTCCCATCCATGTCAAAAAGAGCGATGTTTTCTATTGCCATATTATTTATCTAATTGTGATGTTATTAAAAATTATTGTGTTAGAATATCTAGAATTTCTTGAATTTGCTTACTTCTTGTATCAAATCAACATGCCCTAAGAATATTGCCCTGCAGCAGTATCTTTCCAAGCCAAGCTCATCAAGAACCTTGCAGGCATCCTCGCCTGCTGCGGTGCGCTTCTTAAAGTCTTCCCATAAATGAGCAATAGGCTTGCCACAGCTTGTGCATCTTATCGGAATAATCATGTTAATTTTGTCTTGAGATAGCTATTTAAAACTTTCTACCGAAAGTTATTTAAGCATTTAAAAACTAAAATATAAGAGGTGACAGCACCTCAGGGCTTATTCTGAGAGGATTGAGGAATGATTAAGATGGAAGAGCCAATATTGACAAAGGAGCATATTGAAGCAGCTAAATTAGATATTAGCCATCCAGTTGTGCAGGTTTTAATTAGCATGCAGGATTATTGCAAGCACTTTAATGAAGAACATGCAAAAGTTAGGCATGGCTATAAATTAACTCAAGAATTCTTAAAGCAGAATATAGCCCCTTTGGCAGATAAGATAAATGAGCTGGAT
>JACOYM010000058.1 GCA_016181905.1 Candidatus Pacearchaeota archaeon
CTCCATAGCCAATCTTTTTGGCATCGCCTTTTGTTTTCCTTTTCTTAATCTCATCCTCTGCTTTCTCCCTTGCCTCTTTCATAAAATCCTCAAGCAAAACAACATCCCCTTTTCTTGTTGACATTTTTGCCCTGCCTTCTGCTTTTTGAATCAAAACAAAAGAATAATGAACCGCCCTTGGAGGCTCTTGCTTCAGCAACTTCAAAGCTTCTGAAACCTGCTGGAAGTAAAGCTTGTGGTCTTCGCCAAGAACAATGATGTTTATCTTTGCCCTTTTCAATTTGTCAATTGTGTAGGCAATGTCCCTTGATGGATAAAGCCCCGTGCCATCATTTCTTGTCAGGACAAGAACAGGCGATTTCATGCTCGCCTCAAACTCGCTGCCGCTCTGGTCCAGCACCTTTCTGCCCTCGCTGTCTATAAAAAGCTTTCCTGTTTTTTCCAATTCTTTTAATATCTCCTTTGATTTTTCTATATACATAGACTCATAGTCAAAAAAATCAAACTTGATTCCAAATTCCTCAAGAATTTTCTTCTGCCCTTCAATAGCTGTTGACACTATTGCCTTGAATTTACTTTTTGCCTCCTTGTCCCCTTTCTCAAACCTGTTAAGAATTTCAAAAACCTTTTTTTCCATTTCAGGATTTTCTTCAACCTTTTTTGTTATCTCCTGATATTTTTTAAGCAGCTCTGAAAACTTTTCTTTGCCTGTGCAGTTCAGCGTCATCATAGCTATCTGCTTGCTCACATCATTTACATAATAATGAGCCTCAACCTTATAGCCTAAAAACTCCAAAATTCTTTTAATAGAATCGCCGATTATAGAATTTCTTGTCCTTCCAACATGCGGCGAGGCATTTGGATTTATGCTTGTATGCTCAATTAATGCTTTTTCCTTTCTTTTTTCCCTTCCAAATTCCTTTTTTTCCTTCAGGATTTGGTTTACAACCTCTTCAGCCATGCTCTTTTTGTCAATAAAAAAATTCAGGTAAGGGCCAGCAGCCTCAGTCTTCTCAATGCCTTTGGAAAGCTTTTTGCCTATTTTTACTGCCAGCTCCTTTGCAATCTCTGCCGGGTTCTTTTTCATCTCCCTTGCAAGAACAAAGCACGGGAACGCATAGTCTCCAAGCTCGCTTGAATGAGGAATCTCTATAACCTTCAGAATCTCCTCTTTTTTCATTCCAATATGCTTTGCAAGAAGCTCCGCAATCCTCTCTTTTTCATCTGCCATAAAAACAAGAGAAGAAATGGATTAATAAATTTAGTGTTTTTTATGATTGGAAAAAATAACCTCGCCGGTATAATCCTTAAGCCTTTCTAATGAGCTAAAAAAATCATCTGCATTCTCTTTTGGCCTGTACGAAATAGTGACCTTCTTGCCTTTTGAAAGTCCAAGCGCCATGACCTCTATAATCCTCTTTCCGTCAATCTCTCGGCTTGGTGTTCTTAGCCGAACATCTCCTCCATCCTTTATAGAGAGTTCTGCAAGACGCTGTGATGACCTTGTATGCAATCCCTTTTTGCAATTAATGATATATGTTCGAGAGGCATAGCTTCCATATTTTTTTCTTTCTGCAACAATCGGGCCTAAATAATGGGAAATCTCCTTGAATAATCTCAAAGCTTCTGCCCCTTCTTTGGCATAAATCACCATTCTTTCATCAATAAAAGGAATATTCCTTTTCCATGATTCTGCATCCTTTGCACCAAATAAATGATGCTTGTAATTTGCAACACAGCTAATATCATAATTCTGGCAGATTTCGCTTGCTTCATCAGGGTTTATCTCGTAATTATCTATTTGTATTGTCCTGTTGTCATATCCAATAAGGCATATTTTGAGTATATCCTTGATAGATTCTGTTTCAATTACATTTGGATGCTCGCCAAGATGCTCTACCATTGACTCCATTTTTTTGTCTAAATTTTCAAGGTGCTTATGCTCGTCAAAAAACCTGTTAAAACCTACAACACACTCCAGTGCGTGCTCGTCTTCTACAACAAGCTCAAGTGAAGGCTTTTTTCCATTCATGTGAGTTGACAAGAATTTTTGCAGAGCCCTGTCTATAGGCTTGCCTTCATACCTCTTATGAACTATTTCAGCTGCAGATTTCAATCCTTTAAAAAATTCATCCATTTTTTATTCTCCTAATTTATAAACCAAAAAAAGATTTACAGATGATTTTATGTAATTTTGATAGATTTAGGGGGCTTTTAAAGATTTGGGCTTTTGATTTTTAATCCTTGACAAATCAATACTCCCCCTCATTCATCTGCGGCATTCTGCCTTGCTTGGATGAGCCGCCGCCAGAGGCGATGACATCATCTATTCTTAGAATCATCATTGCCACTTCTGAAGCAGAGTTTATTGCCTGGGTTTTTATCTTTAATGGCTCTATAATCCCTGCCTTGATGCAGTCCTCTATCCTGCCAGAAAAAAGGTTTATGCCGTCATATTTCTTTCCCTTATCATGCTCTGCCTTTAATTGTGTCAGCACATCTATCGGGTCTATTCCAGCATTGTCTGCAAGTGTTGTCGGGATAAATTCAAGCGCAGAGGCAAATTCCTCTACTGCAAGCTGCTCCCTTCCGCTTAGCCCCTGCGAAAATTCCCTCAGCCTTCTTGCAAGCTCTATCTCTATAGCCCCGCCTCCAGGAACAAACTTTCCGTCCTTTAATACAGCAGAAACATCCCCGAGTGCGTCTTTTAATGCCCTTTCCATCTCGTCAATAACATGCCCTGTTCCCCCATGTATTAATATTGTCAGTGCCTTTGGGTTCTCGCATCCTCTTATGTATGTGAAGGATTCGTCCCCTCTTTTTATTTCTTCAACATTATCTGCTTTTCCAAGCTCTGATTTGGACAGCTCATTAAGATTGCTTACAATCTTTGCCCCTGTTGCCCTTGCAAGCTTTTCCATGTCTGATTTTGCAACCCTTCTGCATGCATATATGCCTTCTTTCGCAAGGTAGTATTGCGCGATATCATCTATCCCTTTCTGGCAGAATAAGACATTTGCTTCAGACTCCTTTATCTTTTTTGTCATGTCTCTCAGAATCTTATCCTCCTCGTCGATAAAGCTCTGCAGCTGAGAGGGGCTTGTGATGCTTATCTTTGCCTCTGTTTCAGGCCCTTTTATCTCAAGGGCAATATCAAGCAGGGCTATTTTCGCATTCCTGACAATAGAAGGCATATCAGAAGATACTCTTTCCTTGTCAAGAACAATCCCATTGACAAGCTCTGTGTTTTCTATTCCATCACCCTTAAATTTTTCAATCTTTATGTTGCTTAAGTCAAACTTGTTCTTGTCAGATATCTGCTTTACAGCCTTGACAACAAGCTCTGCAAACCTTTCTTTTACTATTTCAGCGCCTTTTCCTGTCATTGCTGTCATTGCAATCTGCTTTAGTATTCTGTCATCATTTGTAACGTCTACAGCAGTCTCCCTCAATAGTTCCTGCGCTTTTTCTGCAGCAATCCTGTATCCCCTTGTTATCACAGTAGGATGCACCTTCTGGTCAAGCAATTTTTCAGCATTTTCAAGCAGCTTTCCTGCAAGCATAACAGCTGTTGTTGTCCCATCGCCAACCTCTGCTTCCTGCGTTTTTGCTATCTCAACCATCATCTTTGCTGCAGGATGCTCTATCTCCATCTCCTCAAGGATTGTCACGCCGTCATTTGTTACTATAATTTCTCCTGTGCCTGAAACCAGCATCTTGTCCATGCCTTTTGGGCCAAGTGTTGTTTTGACAGCGTCAGCCACAAGCCTTGCTGCCATAATGTTGTTCCTCTGCGCATCCTTGCCTATTGTCCTTTGCACGTTATCGGACAGGATGAATATTGGCTGTTTGTCTGTCATTTTTTATTAAATATTGCTAACTACAGATTTATATGCCTATTTAAAAGTTTTTCCTTAATGAATTTATAATAATATAATGTTTTTTAAAGTTTCTGCTTGGTTTATGGTTTTATTTTTATCCTTTGACAATCTGTGTTGGCATATGCTTACTTATCTAACATGTCAATTTTACCAGGCGTCTTTTTTTCTAAATCTGGAAAAATCTCTCTTTCAAACAAACCCTTTAATGTTCTTAGATTATCTGCCTCTTCATCAGTATCATGCTGCCTATTACTAATTAATTCATCTAATGCAGTTGTTATATTCTTTTTCATTTGTGCATTACTATCTTTAAAAGATTTTCTTTCATTTATCCATTGATTATATTTTATTGGGAGAAATCTAGAAGCATCTGCATCCTTTGCTAATCTCCTAAATGAATAATGTATCATACATTTAAGAAAGTTTTCATAAGAATTTTTTATAACTTCTTCCTGTATATGCACTTCAGGCTTGCCCATAAATCTTTGTTTTATTTTTAATTCAGCACCCATTCTCTCTATTTCCCTTAACCTAAACTCCTCGACAAGTTCTTTCCATCTATTAGACTCAAAATCAATTCCAGGGCATGCTGATATGTTTGCAAGGTCTGTAATTGGGTTTCTTAATTTAAGTTTTGGATCTATGAAATAAATCTCTCCTTTTTCATTGAATATAACATTTGTTGTGTTCAAATCTCCATGACAAACACACCATTCGCGCTCGTAAGCACTAGCTATAGTATTATAAGTTTTAACAAGCATATTTCTTAATCCCTCCGATAAATCATTGGTATTCCCAAAACCCTTAATTGCCCGCAAATAATCAATAACTCTCTCCTCCATCCTCCTTTCTTTAAATAACCTTGAAATTGAAGGATTTATATTAATTTCTTTCTCAGTTTTTCCAGTTTCGATTATTCCAACTTCAGTTAATTTCTTTGTTGCATCAGTTTGGAATTCTACAAGAGGAGGAATTATCTGTTTTTTGAAAATCTCCATTTTCTCTTGTTCAGTCTTACAACATTCCAATCTCTCCTCAAGAGAGGTACTCCCCACATATTCCATAAAGATTATTCTCTTTTTGGCATCATAATGAAAAACCTTTGGTACATGATTTATTCCTTTAAGGAAATCATATGTATCATAAGTTAATTTCCAAGGTTTATCTTCTGGTTTGTCTCCTACGCGCAGATAGCCTTTAGGCAGATTATTATCCCTAAAATCATAATATTTTATTATTGTTCCTATCCTGTCTTTTTTTCCTTCAACCTCAAATTGGATAGTCGCATTTGCCAAGACTGAAAGCGCGCTTATATCCCTTAATAATTTTACACTTGTTTCTCCAAATACATATTTGTCTCCAGGAATATTCTGCAAAAGAGAATTAACAATCTCATATGAATGGTCTATTAGGTAGTGAGCTATATCTTTGTCTTCCATTATTCTATTACTCCCATTATTTCCATTTGCCATTTTAAATTTTTAAGTACAAAACCATTTTTGCATTTTGATATGTTGCTTTCCTTATACTTTCTAAATTGTTTGTTATTATTTTTGAGACATCATTATCTTTTATTTTTCCAAGTTTTTCTTTTGTTTTAAAACTATTTACTATTGTGTTCTTAGCGACCCCCGCGTCTTCCTTATAAAAAGCCTCAATAGAATTTACATATTGATTTTTTATCTCAGAAAGAATCTCAATAAATCTCTTAGAATTCACTCCGCATTTTGATACAAGAGTTGCTAATTGTTTTATTGAGTCGCCAATTTGTTCTAAATTAAAACATAACCACCATCTATAAAATAGTTCTACGCATTCTGTTCTCATACTCGTTAACAGCGCAGGGCTATCCATTGCTTTTAACATAATCCTAGACGACAAAAAATAGAATTTATTTATATCATCATCTACCTTATTTATTTCTCCCAACTCTATTTTTGATAGTTTCTCTTTCATATAGCCGGTTTCTATTAAACTAAACATCTCGCGAATATTATTATCAATCCTGCGAATAAAGCTTTCTTGGTTGTTATCTTCCATATTAAAAAAGTCTTTAGCTACTATATTGTTAGAGTTTTCTTCGATTACTTCAATACTTAGAAGATATTGAATTCCTTTTTTTATAATCTTACTTTTATCTCTATCTATCTTGCCTATAAAATAGAAGAGATTATAACCCTTAACATAAGCAGAACTGATATCTCTATTTATATCCTCTTCACTTTTATTATCAACATTTATCACAATTTTCTTTTCTTCATTTATTTTCTTATTGAATTGTGTTAAAATTAGTTCCCCCATAGAGTTGGGTATTACAAAAACCTCATCGCCTTTCTTCAGCCCGGACTTAGTCACCCATGATTTTGGCAGGGCAATAGCATACGAGGAATTTCCTAATTTGATTAGCTTGCGCCTTTCCATTTTTCAGCTTGTTTAATTGACATTCAATCAAAATTTCCTTAGTTTTCTATGCAAAATACAGGCTAGTATATATTAAAAGGTTTTTTTCATTTTAATATATACTTCAGCATGTATATATTGGTATATATCATTAGTTAACGGGGTTTCCACAGGAAATGAGGGTAGTATATACTTTATATATTGCATAATGATTAATAATAAAAGAGTTCTTTTCTTTGTCTTTGTACAGCAGGAGGTTGGATATTCCTGCTGATATTTTTCAAAATTTTTCGCATGAAATGAACTACCTCGCCCTAAAGGGCAAGGTATCAAAATGCATAAATAAAAAATGTTAACGAAAATCGGTCCAAGGTTGGGAAGAGCTGATGTAATGC
>JACOYM010000059.1 GCA_016181905.1 Candidatus Pacearchaeota archaeon
GACATCTCTTTTATTTTCATAAGAACTATAATGCCAAGGAGATTTTAAAGTTTGTTAGCAAAGAAAATAATAAAGGATACTCCAAAACGCAATAAAACACATATATTTAAAAATATCAAAAAGATTAGATAAAAATGGCAAAGAAATGCATATACTGCAAGGCAGAGATAAGCGATGAAAGCGTTATTGATTTTTGCGAGAGATGCGGGCATGGAGTATGGGGCAAGAAGATGTTTGATACTATTGTAAATAATATGAACAAGGCAAGGGATGCCGGAAACCTAAATCAGGGCTCTGTGAGCGAGATAGAGATTAGCAAGGAAACAAGGAAGAAATAGATGATTCTGCTGAAAATAAAGGCATCTAGAAAAGCTTTTTAAATATACTTTTGATATCATAATAACATGCTAGAGTGGTGGAAAACATTATGGACAACTGCAAAGCCAGACAAGGCATACCTTAATGGTTTTGACCTGGATAAATCAGAGCTTGGAAGGGCATATTACATCATAGGGCATTATATCGGGAAGATTGAAAGAAACTGCGAGATAGAGCAGATTAAAATCAGTTTGAAGAAATCAGTGCATGGAAAGGCATTTTTGCATGAGATAAAATGCATTGCAGAAACAAAACAAGGGATATTAAATGCCATTGAAACCGACTATAACCTATTCAAGGCTCTTGCAAGATGCTTGGAGAAAATATGGCATGAATCAGAGCATAAATCAAGAACAAACAGGCAAATAAGATAAAAAATGCTGAAAAGAAAAAACATAAGGGAAAGGGGAAAGCTCGGGCTTAGCCGCTACTTTCAGAGATTTAATGAAGGCGACAAGGTTGCTGTAAAGAGAGAGCTCTCATTAAAGGCAAAATTCCCAAGAAGGATTCAGGGCAGAACAGGCATAATAACAGGCGAAAGGGGAAATTCATATATAGTGAGCATAATGGACTACAAGCAGGAGAAAAGCTTTATAATAGAGCCAATACATTTAAAAAAAATAAAAAATTAGAGAAATAAAGAAATTAAAAGCACAGCAAAAAATGATAAAGAACACAATACCATTAAGCCTGGTTGAGGCAAAAGAGCTTATAAAGGATGATGAAGAAAAGAGCGAGCTGAAAGCATTTTTGAAAAAGTTTGCAAAGCTCGATTTAAAGGACGCCAAAAAATTAAAAGAAGAATTAGAGAACAGCGGGATAATAAGGGTTAAGGCAGAGCACATAGCAAAGATAATTGATTTTTTGCCAGAAGATGCCTCTGATATAAACAAGATATTCATTGACACAAGTTTAGAGGAAAATGAGATTAATAAAATCATTGAAATTGTTAAAAAATACAGATAAGGAAAATGGGAGAAAAAGAAGAATATGCAGTCATTTTGGATTACCTCCCAAATGGCTATCCATTAGAAGGAAGGATGATGCCTGTAGCACAGGCTATAGGGGAAAAGAATTTATCGCTCTTGCAGCTTGTTCCAAGAAGAGGCATATCCCTTCAGCTGAAGGAAAGGGTTTATATTGGAGAGGGCAAGAGGGACAAGATATATTATATTCTTGGCAGGCTTCCCCGTGAAAAGCTGACAGAAAGCGCAAAGGGGCAGTTGCAGGAGTTTGTTGAAAAGTATGTAACTGAGAATGAAGCGGTGTTTGTGGAGTTTTTCAACAAAGCAGATGCAATAAACACAAGGCTTCATCAGCTTGAATTGCTTCCAGGATTTGGAAAAAAGCATACAAATGAGATTATTGGGGAAAGAAAGGAGAAAGAATTTTCCTCATTGGAAGATATAAAGAAAAGGCTTCCGCATATTCCTGATATCAGGAAGGTTATTGAGAAAAGGATAATCCAGGAATTAACGGAGATGGAAAGGCACAATCTTTTCATAAAATAAACAAGATAAGATGGCAGAAGAACTAAAAAAACAAGACAGAGAGAATGCAGAAAAGAAGCAGGAGGCTAGGGAGATTATAAGAATGCTTTCTGTGGACATACCTGGGGACAGAAACGTTTATACTGGCCTGACAAGGATAAAGGGAGTTTCCTGGGGCTTGTCAAATGCAGTATGCAAGATATTAAAGATTGACAAAGAGAAAAAGATAGGAACATTGAATGAAGAGGAAATTAAAAGGATAAGCGAATTTATAAAAAGCCCAAAGCTGCCCAGATTTCTGCTGAACAGAAGAAATGACATTGAAGAGGGAATTGATTCTCACCGCATAGGAACAGACCTGGAGATGACAAAGGAGTTTGACATAAAAAGACTGAAAAAGATGAAATGTTACAAGGGAGTAAGGCATAGCCAGGGACAACCGGTAAGAGGACAGAAAACAAGAAGCCACTTCAGGAAGAACAAGATAGGCGGGATAATGAAAAAGCTAAAGAAAGCCAAGGAGGCAAAATAAGATGATAAGAAAGAGAAGAAAATATACAAAACCAAAAAAGCTTCATGATAAGGTAAGAACTGATGAGGAAAACTCAATCCTGAAAAGATACGGATTAAAAAATAAAAGAGAGATATGGAGGGCAGACGCAAAAGCCAGCAAGATAAGAAACCAGGCAAAGGAGCTTATAACAAAGGGGCAGGAGGATCAGGAGAAATTTATTAAAAAACTGGTTAAAGAGGGATTTAATGTCAGGAAAATCCCGGATATTCTCGCCCTCACTAAAGAGAGCATACTTGAAAGGAGACTGCAAACAATACTTGCCAAAAAAAGGATTGCAAGGACGCCAAAAGCAGCAAGGCAATTGATAACGCATAAGCATATTTTAATAAACAAAAATGTGGTTAATATCCCATCATATCATGTTAGCTTGGAGGAAGAGGGCAAGATTGAATTAAAATTAAAAAATAGGGAAATTAAGAAGGCAGACAAAGAAATAAGAAAGGAGGAATCGGCAGAAAAGGAAAATGGCTGAAATTGCAGAAACAAAACAAGAACAGCAGAAAGAAGCTTCGGAGAGAGAGGGAACTGCGCATATATACACCTCGTTCAACAACACAATTGTGCATATAACTGATTTAGCAGGAAATACCATATCAAGATTCTCTGGAGGAATGATTACAAAACAAGACAGGTTAAAAGCCAACCCGACAGTGGCAATGTTTGTTGCAAAGAGGGCGGCAGAGAAGGCAAAGGAGATTGGAATCAAGGCATTGTACGTGAGGATAAAAGCCCAGACAGGCAGCATTGCTCCCGGGCCTGGTGCGCATGCAGCAATAAAAAGCCTTTCAAGAGAGGGCATGAAGATAATAAGCATAATTGATATCACAAATGTGCCAAGGGGCGGGCCAAAAAAGAAAGGGGGAAGAAGGGGGAGAAGAGTTTAAAAATATAAAATATATTTAAGATAAAATGAATCTCATCAAAAAAACCAAGGAAAAGATAGTATTTTCAGCAGAGACAAATGAAAGCATGGCTAACGCCATAAGAAGGAGCGTAAATGAGATTCCTATTTTGGCAATAGACGAGATTGAGTTCCATAAAAATGACTCTGCATTATATGATGAAATACTTGCGCACAGGCTTGGTTTAATTCCATTAAAAATGGAAAAATCTCTCACAAGCATAGAAAAATGCCCCTGCAAGGGAAAAGGCTGCAATAAATGCACTATTCAGCTTAAGCTTGCAGCAAAGGGGGCTTGCACTGTTTATTCAAAGAGTTTGAAAGGCGGGGCAGAGGCTGTTTATGACAAGATGCCTGTTGTTCTGCTTACAGAGGGGCAGGAGCTTGAGTTAGTCGCAAGGGCAAGGCTTGGAAAGGGAATAGAGCATGTTAAGTTTTCTCCTGGAATAATTTATTACAGAAATAAAGCAAAGATTGAAATAGACAAGGATTGTGATTTGTGCGAGGATTGTGTAAAGGCATGCCCTGCCAAGATACTATCAAAGGATAAAAAGATAACTACAAAGGATGATTATATATGTGATTTATGCGATGCATGCGTTGAAGCATGCAAAAAACATGGAAAAGAGTGCATAAAGATTAGCCCTTCGGGCGAGATCTTATTCTTTATAGAATCCTTTGGGCAGATTGATGCAAAGGAGATTTTTGAAGAGGCGATAGATAGCTTAAATAAGAATCTTGAGCAGCTCAATAAAGAGCTTAAGTAGCCCGCATAGCGACAGATTTTAAAACCCCCTGCATTTTAAGGTATTATGCGGGAGTGCCGGAGCGGTCAAACGGGTTAGCCTAAGACGAGCAAGTTCAACGAACAGGAGGGGCTTGTGAGAAAGCTAATGGCTCAGTGCCTGCGAAGGTTCGATTCCTTCCCCCCGCATTAAATAAAGGGAAAGTTAGCAAAGAAAACCTTAGATGTTCATGCAATGGAAAAGAAAATTTCAAGGACAAAGATTGAAAAAAGATTGAAAAGAAAGACAGACTCAAACTTAGCAAGAACTATCCTTCTTGCAAAAAAGAATAATGCATGGCTTCATGTAGCTAAATTAATCTCAGTGCCGAGAAGAAAGCAGGCAGGCATTAATCTTAATAGAATAGATAAAGAAACAACAGAAGGCGATACTATTATTGTTCCTGGCAAGATTTTAGGGCAGGGAGATGTCAGCAAGAGAGTCAGGGTATGCGCATTATCATTTTCAAAAGATGCAATAAAAAAATTAAAGAATACCAAGAGCGAGATTGTGTCAATAGCAGAAGAGATAAAAATAAACCCAAAGGCGCAGGGAATTAAAATCATAAAATAATGGAAAATAATAAAACAGGGAAAAAACTGAATGAAAACAAAGAGATTGTGATAGATGCAACAAACTCTGTAGCTGGAAGGCTGGCAGCTTATGCGGCAAAGCAGGCATTAGCAGGAAAAATTATTATAATCCTAAATTCTGAAAGTGCTGTAATAACCGGAAACAAAGACAGCATAATAAATAGCTATATGCAGAAAAGAAGGAGGCATGGAAGCAGCCAGAAAGGCCCTATTTTCCCAAGTGTTGTGGAAAAGATTTTGAAGAGGACTATAAGAGGAATGCTGCCTCACAAGCAGGAGAGAGGAAGAATTGCCCTGAAGAATGTCATGTGCTATAAAGGAGTGCCTGAAAAATACAAGGATGCTAAGAAAATAGGGTTTAAGTCAGGCAAGACAGGCAAGAATATTAAATTGGGGGATTTGGCATTAATGCTTAAAGGAAGATGGACAAAATAGGGAGGTCTGGGGATTTATTAAAATGGAAAAAGTAAAGAAAGCAAAAAAGCCTGAAAAGGCAGATTTTGGGGCTAATGGAATTATTGTAAGCGGAAAGAAAAAGACAGCGATAGCAAAGGCAAGCATTAAGGAAGGAAATGGCAGGATAACAATAAACAAGATGCCTTACCAGCACCTAAGCTTTTTAAGAAAACTGATGATAGAAGAGCCAATAATGCTGGCTAAAGATGTTTTAGGAGATTTTAAGTTTGATATTGCTGTTAATGCCAGTGGCGGGGGAAATGAGAGCCAGATTGAGGCTTCAAGGCTTGCAATTGCAAAGGCTCTTGTTCAGTTTACAAGGTCAGACTCTCTAAGAAAGGCTTTCCTGGATTATGACAGGAATATGCTTATTGCAGACACAAGAAGAAAAGAGCAGAGAAAGCCAAGCTCCGGCAAGGCAAGAAAGAAAAGGCAGAAATCTTACAGATAAGGATATAATTTTATAGATTTGGAATTATTTCTTGGCTATGCCAAAAATGACACTCTCTTTTCATGCTGCGACAGCTTTTCAAGAGTGAAGCATGAAAAAAGCTCATGCGCTATGATGTCTGCAAGTTTAACGATTGGTGGCTGTTTGAATTTTTTTGAGTTTATCTTGCCCTGCAGCCGCCTGTCTTTAAAATTTCTTTCCTGCTTGAAATACTTTATAAAACCCTGAACATAAACATCAAGATTTAGCGGAAGGTCTTTGATTATTCTGTCTTTGTCATCCCGCGTTACAACGCCATCTATGTATATTTCAAGCCTCTCTGGATTGAAGATTTTCAAAACAGGCAGGATAAGGCTTTTTGCCACGACTGGAAGGTTATTGTGCCTTTGAGGATAAATGTCATTGCAGTTAAGCAGGAGAAATCTGTAATCCCTCCTTGCGTCCTTGAGCATCTCATCCTTCCATGAATAATCCTTCTTGCTGTTAAAAACCTGGCATTCCCTGTCCTCCTTTATTGTTGAGAATGCTGCAACGCATACCTCCGGATGCTCATTTCCATTATGGTGATTAGACTCGTCCAAGCCAACATACAAAACCTCTTTTGGCATGCAAAGCTATGGAAAAGATTATTTTTAAGGATTTATGAACTGGAAAAGAGAGAATGAAAAAGAATAAAAGATTAAGAATTATTTTTCTCTTCTGCTTTTTCTTCTTTCATCAGTCCGTCAATAGGGCTTTTTATCTTCTTCAATTCCTCTGCTGAGACATGCGTGTAAATCTCTGTTGTGGAAATTGAGCTATGGCCCAGAAGCTCCTGTATGAACCTTATGCCTGTCCCTGACTCAAGAAGATGCGTGGCAAAACTATGC
>JACOYM010000060.1 GCA_016181905.1 Candidatus Pacearchaeota archaeon
CTATCTTGCCTCATTAGTTCAAAACATAATTCCAAACCCTGAAGTCAGTGGAAAGTTGTCAAGCGAGGGCGGAGGCGCTCAGGATGATAGTGGATGGACAGGAGCGATTGGAGCGATTGGGACATTTGCATTGCTTGCGACGAAAGCATATAGTTTTTCTCTTAAAAGTTCTCTCATTCCAGTGAATGTTCATAATTTTATATTCGGAACAAAAACATTTGCCAGCACAAGTTGGTCATTTGCCAAAGCTGGCATTGCAGCAGCTGCCGCCTATTTCGCAGGGCAGATTATTGGAAAGCTTTTTGGCTTGGACAGCAAAGAGACAAATCAATTATCATATGTAGGAGTTGCGACTGCGATTGGTTATAGTATTATGAAGTTTAATGGAATAATTCTAGAAAAAGGTGCACTTAGTTTCAGTACAGCATTCTTCTGGGCCGTCGTCGTCATGATTGTTCTGGCTGTTATTGCCAAGCTTGCTGGATGCGGGGATACAAGAGAGCATGCTGTTGAATTTACATGCAAGCCATGGCAGCAGCCTTCTGGAGGAGAGGATTGCAGCAAATGCAATGATGAGCTTTCTGCAGATGGATTGCATGAATGCTCTGAATACAGATGCGAGAGCCTGGGAGCAGCATGCAAGCTTAAAGACAATGCAGGAAATCCTGTATGCCTGTGGGAAAACCAAGGAGATGTCGCGTCTCCTTTAATAACGCCATGGCAGGATGCACTGACAGAGGGATATAGCTATTCAAATACAGAAAGCTGTCCTTCTAATTGCGCCAATGAGATAAAATATGATGCTGCAAGTGATGGCTGTATTCCTTACAACACACCAATAAGCTTTGGCATAAAAACAGACGAGCCTGCATCATGCAAGATTGACAGCGAGGCAACAAGCAGCTTTGATGATATGCAATCATCATTTTCAGGAGGGGCATACCTGCAGGAGCACAGCACAATACTTTCAACCCCAAGCTCGCAAAGCATTGCAGAGGAGATGGCAAATGCCCTCGTTGTTGAAGAGGGAGAAGAGCCAGAGGAGGAAACCAGTGATATTGTTACAATACTTGACTTACTGGCGGGGCAGGAAAACCGAGTGTATATAAGATGCCAGGATTATAATGGAAACTATAACATACAGGAGCTTAGTTTTGATTTTTGCATAAGTGATGAGCCAGACAGGACAGCCCCATGGATAATGAGAACAAATCCTGCAAGCGGCTCTGGAGTGGCTTATGGCTCAAGTGAAAAATATGCTGAATTGTTTTTGAACGAGCCTGCTGAATGCAGATGGAGCAATGTTGACATGGATTATGATATGATGGAGAATAATCTCAGCTGTGAGACATCTGTAACCTCTATGCAGCCAGATGGGACTTATAAATGCGCAGGTACTCTGTCAGGAATAACTGCAGGACAGGACAATCTTTTCTATTTCCGATGCAAAGACCATCCTTATTCGCTTAATGAGAGCGAGAGGAATGCAAACACACAAGGCTATGAATATGTCCTGAAAGGAACCTCTGCATTGAATATAACATCAACCTCGCCACAAGGAGTAATAACAACAGGCACAGAGCCTGATAGTATTGAGCTTTATGCAAAAACATCAGGAGGAATGGACAATGGAAATGCTGTATGCTCTTATACATACAGGGGTTTGCCTATTGATTTCTTTACAACAGGCGGGACAGAGCACAAGCAGCAGCTTTCCCTTATGGGAGGAAATTATACATACAATATTTCGTGCAAGGATACAGCAGATAATACAGCAGAAACTAAGATAGGATTTAATATCTCTGTTGATAAAACAGCTCCTGCTGTTGTGAGGGCGTATTATGATGCTGGGGTGCTGAAAATCATAACAAATGAGGATGCCACATGCAGATACTCGACAAACGCGACAATCAAATGCGGATTCAGCTTTGATGACAGCATAAATTCAACAGCCATGTCAGTATTGTATGGAAAAACGCATACAGCAAGCTGGGCAGCGGACAGGGAGTATTATATAAAATGCAAGGATGTTTTTGGAAACAATCCTGGAAACAATGTGTGCAATATTGCCGCAAGGGCGATTGATTTGACGCCATAAAAATACTTTTAATCTGTTATGGGCACAAATAGAAAGATTTATAAATATGTGCCCATAACCATAACTATGGTTTATCATGAGATTAGAAAGCTGAAAGGGAAATTATACAATTACCTAATTTATAATATTCGTGAAGGCAAAAAGTGGAAGAAAGCCAGCAGGTATATCGGAGAGGGCACTTTGCCAGAAGCAACAATAAAAAAAGAGATTGAGAAATTTAAGATTGAGCTGAAAAAAGCAGAATACCTTTCTAAAGAGCAGGTTTTAGAGATTGAAAATACCAGAAAAAAATTTGACAGCTACCTGAGAAAATCTGGAAAGATTGGAATAGAAAAGTTTGACGAGTGGTTTTTTACAGAGCTAACTTATAATAGCAATGCCATAGAGGGAAACACGCTCTCTTTAGAAGACACCTCTCTTATTATCAATGAGAATATTGCCCCTAAAGGGGCGAGTTTAAGGGAGATTCATGAAGCAAAAAACCATAAAGAAGCAATTGAATTTTTAAAAATATATAAAGGCGAACTAAATGAAAGGCTGATATTAAAAATTCATTCCTTCATCCTGAGAAACATTGCAGACAGCTTTGCAGGAAAATACAGAAGAACAGAGGTTAGAATAAGAGGGGCAGAGTTTAAGCCGCCTTATGCTGATGTGGTGCCGTTGCTGGTTACAGAGCTTATCAGATGGTATAAAGAAAACAAAAAAAAGCTTCATCCTTTCGAGTTAGCAGCCATAGTCTCTGCTAAGCTGGTTACAATTCACCCATTTATTGATGGAAATGGCAGGGTTTCTCGCTTAGTTATGAATTTCTTGCTAAAGAAAGCAAAATATCCTGAAATAAACATTTATGTGAGGGAGCGGGGCAGGTATTTGGATTGCATAAAAGAGGCAAACCATGAGAATTACAAGCCTCTGGCGTTTTTTTTATTTGATACTCTTAAAAAGAATTATTCATTTTTGAGCGATAAAAGAGCAGTATAACAAAATTTATAAACAATTTTTACATATGAAAGATATGCAGATAAAAGAGAAAAAGAGTGGAAAACTGAATAAGCGCTCGCAAATCACAATATTCATCATCATAGCAATTGTTATTATTGGTGTTTTGGCTGTTTTGCTGATTCCAAAGATAAAGATTGTTGCAACAAATCCAGAAGATGCTGATAAATATATAGGGGTGTGCGCTGAAAAGGCGATTAATGAAATCAAGAAAACAATCAGCTTGCAGGGAGGGGGGATAGAGCCAGAGAACTATGTAATGTACCAAGGAAACAAGGTTGAGTATCTGTGCTATACAAACAAGTATTACCAGAAGTGCGCCATGCAGAGGCCTCTTCTAAAAAATTATTTTGAAGACAGCATTGCCTCTTATGCAAAGGGCAAGGTTGAAAACTGCCTTGGCAAATACAAGGCAGACATGGAGAAAAGGGGTTATAGTGTTGTGACATCTGATGTTAATGTGGGTGTTGAGATTGTTCCAAAAAAGATTGATGTTTTGGTAAGCTCGCCTTTGACATTAACAAAAGAAAGCTCAAAGACATTTTCCAGTTTTTCAGCATCTGTTGATTCTGAAATGTACAATCTGATTATGGTTTCTTCAAGCATTTTAAACTGGGAAGCGCGATATGGAGATTCTGACCCTGTGGCATACATGGCTTATTATCCTGACTTAAAGGTGGAAAAGATGAAGAATTCTGACGGAACAACAATCTACACATTAACGCAAAGGGAAACAAAGGAAAAGTTCATGTTTGCATCAAGAAGCATTGCATGGCCTGCTGGCTATGGTATTAAGGAGGTGCTGCTATGAAAAAGATAGGAAGGTTTAGCGGACTTTTAGGAATTGCGCTTGGGACAAGCATTTTAAGCGGGTGCGAGACAACAGACAGCAACCTGTCTGGCTGGGATGCCCTAAATATCTTTGCAATGAGCAAACCTGGCTCAACACTTTCTCAGCAAGAAGCTGCTGCAGGATTATCATCCATCGCAGGCACGATGGCACAGAGAGAGCATGAGATGAATGTGGCAAGAGAGGGCAGAAGCCAGGTAAATCAGGAGAATAATGTATATTCTGGACAGAATAGCCAGCCTTACCAACAGGCACAGCCCAAAACAATAGTTAATTTTATGGTTTATAATTACTGGTTTGACAGAAATGGTGATGGAAAGATAGACATCCCAGACGAATATATAGGCATAGAAAAGCAATCATTCCACAAAAATGAAAAGATAGAACTAGCCGCGCATCTTCAAACATCTGGCATTAAAGGAAAAGAGTTAGACACTAAAATATACAGCCCGAAAGGAGAGGAGATTGTTAATACTAGAGATATAATAGATTATGACTTTATTTCATATAGGATGGGAGAAAAAGGCGATTTAATGTCCTATCTTGTGAACAGAGGGGGAATCGGGATATATAATGTGAAATGGTATATTGATGGCAATCTTGCCAGCAATATTAAATTTAAAATCACAGAATGATAAAAATGCATAATAAATCAAAAAACAACAGCAGAAAGATAAAGGGAACAAAAGAGCTGAAGGAAAAAAAGGCAATCTCTTTATTTGAGATTGCAATAATGATAATATCAACATTTGCTTTTGCATTTTTGGTTGCATTGGCAACGCCGAGTGAAAGCGGCTTTGGAATTGCTGAAACTGCAAAGGCGCAAGAGGTTTCTGTCTGCTGTGAGAAAACAACATCTGGGGCATGGTGCCAGAATGCGCCTGAAACTGACTGCGATACAAGCAATGGATTAAGGACAACTCCTTCATCATGCGAGGCAACATCATTCTGCAAGCAGGGATGCTGTTATGACAGCAATGAGGGAACATGCGCTGAAAATACTCCTCAAAAGGTATGTGATGATGCGCAGGGCGCATGGAGCGACAGCGCAGAGTGCAGCATTCCACAATGCAGTTTAGGATGCTGTGTCATAAGCACACAGGCAGCATTTGTCTCTCTTGTAAGATGCAAAAAATTATCTGCATTTTATGGGGTTGACACAGATTTCCGCTCAACAATAAAATCAGAGGATGCGTGCATAGCAATTGCCCAGTCACAGGACAGGGGGGCTTGTGTTTATGAAAAGGATTTTACAAATACATGCAAGTTCTCAACAAGGGCAGACTGCACAGAGACAAACTCAACATTCTACAAAGACAAGCTATGCACAGCAGAGGAGTTTGGCACAGACTGCGGGCCTACAACAAAAACAACATGCATTGAAGGAAGCGATGAGGTTTATTTTGTAGATACATGCGGAAACCCTGCTAATATATATGACTCTGCGAAGATAAATGACAATGATTATTGGACAAATGTTTATGCAAAAAGCGAAAGCTGCGGCTCAACATCAAGCACAGGAAATGCTGATTCTGCCTCCTGCGGAAACTGCGACTATTTGGCAGGAAGCATCTGTTCAAAGAGCGAGTTTGGAGGCGCAAAGGCAACATATGGAGATTATGTATGCAAGGATTTAAACTGCAAGGACACAACTAATGGAGAAGACATGAAGCATGGGGAGACATGGTGCGCTTATGATTCTGAGACAGGGGATGGAAAGGATGCTGTTGGCTCAAGGCATTACAGGCATATTTGTGTTTCAGGAGAGGAGACAACAGAGCCGTGCGATGATTTCAGGCAGCAGACATGCGTTCAAGGTTCAATAGAAACATCAACAGGCGAGAGTTTCTCGCAGGCAGCATGCAGGTCAAACAGATGGCAGGACTGCATTGCACAGATAGAAAAAGAAGACTGCGAGAATACAGACAAAAGGGATTGCAGGTGGACAGCATCAGGGGATAGTGTTGAGAATGGAACTATTGGATGTTCGGCAGATGTTCCTCCTGGGCTGGATTTCTGGAGCAGCGAGGGGGATTCAAAGGGAATATGCGCTGCTGCGACAAAAACATGCATTGTAAAATTTGAAAAGGGGCTTCTCAGCGGGGGATGGGAGTGCAAGGAAAACTGCGATTGCCTTAATGAGGACTGGGCGCAGAAGCAAAACAGCCTATGCACAGGCTTAGGCGACTGCGGCGGCTATGTTAATTATGTAGGCAAATATACAGACGATGGATATGAATATACAATTGATGGGGAAAAGAAAACAATCTCTGAAACAGGAGCTGATGTTGTGACATGGACTGGAAAGGTGATAAAAGCCCTGGCGAGCAAGGCAACTGGGAAGGCGATAAGTGGGATGGTACCAAGAGAGGATGTTACATTTGATGAT
>JACOYM010000003.1:0-13120 GCA_016181905.1 Candidatus Pacearchaeota archaeon
AAGCCCTGATTTATTACATTGTCATTCTGGTTTCTCTTGTATTCAATAACGACAGGAGAGCAATTTTTATCAATTCCTAAAGTATCAATTCTTCCACCAAAAGAAGTGCTGTATTCTGTTGCCAAAAAATCAACATTCAAAATAGTTAAGAGATTTTGCTCAAAAAGTGTCTGGATATTTTTCTCTTTCTCCAAATCAATAGTGGATAATCTCTCAACATTTGAATTTTTTATCTTGAATAGTGCCATATTATAAGTAAGACATTAACATATTTATAAATTATTCTTTTCCGTTTCGTCGTCTGCCCCTCAACTTTTAGTTTTGCCCCGATGGGCTTTAGAATTTTTTGAGGTTTTTATCAACAATAACTATAAAAGTATAAATCCTGTAAACATTTAATGGAAAACATAAACAAATTTCTTCAGGGCATCCAGCCCCGCGATTACCAAATACAAATATACCAGACATGCAGGGAGAAAAACTGCCTTGTTGTTCTGCCTACAGGAATTGGAAAGACGCTAGTGGCGCTGATGCTTGCCATTGACAGATTGACGAAATTCCCTAGCAATAAGGTTTTGTTTCTTGCTCCAACAAGGCCTCTTGCAGAGCAGCACCTTAATTATTTCAAAAAGCATCTTCCAGAGCTGTTCGCAACAATGGAGCTTTTCACAGGCAAGGTTGATGCTGAAAAAAGAAAACAGCTCTGGCAGAGCGCTGATATTGTGTTTTCAACCCCGCAATGCGTTTCCAATGACATCAAAAACAATCTTTATGATTTAAAAGGTGTAAGCTTGCTTGTTGAAGATGAGTGCCATCGCTGCCTGAAGAATTATGCCTACACCTATGTTGCAGAGCAGTATCTCAAAAATGCTGAAAATGCAAGGGTTTTAGGCTTGACAGCCTCGCCTGGTGCAGAAAAAAGCAAAATAAAAGAGATATGCAAAAACCTCGGCATAGAGGATGTGGAGATTCGCACAAGGGAAAGCGAGGATGTAAAGCACTATCTGCAAAAGCTTGAGTTTGATGTCATCAAGGTTGATTTTCCAGAAGAGTTCAGCGAAATCCTGAAGCTGCTGAGAAAGATATATGACAAAAAAGTTGAGGAATTAAAAAACCGCAAGCTGCTCTTTGCCCCCGCCACAAAGAAAAACCTTCTTGAGCTTCAGCGCAGGATTATGACATCAATCACAAAGGGAAATAAAAATTTTAATATGCTTTCTGGAGCAAGTGCCTGCGCCCAGACAATAAAGCTGGGGCATGCCCTTGAACTTCTCCAGACACAGACACTCTCAAGCCTGCAAAATTATATGCAGGAGCTGTTCGACCAGGCTGCAAAAAAGAAAAGAAAACAGAGCACCCGAAGCTTGCAAAGCTAAAAGAGATTGTTGAGCAGGACATTACAAAAAATTCAAATGCAAAGATTATTGTCTTCGCGCAATATCGGGATACATTAGTCAAAATATGCAAAACCATGAATGAAATTCAGGGCGTTAGTGCAAAGGTTTTTGTCGGCCAGGCAAAAAGGGGCAAAACAGGAGAAGAAACCGGGCTTTCACAGAAAGAGCAGCAGGAGATGATAAAAGAATTTTCCATGGGAAAGATAAATGTTTTATGCGCCTCTTCAATAGGCGAGGAAGGCCTGGACATCCCAGAGGTTAATGCTGTTGTCTTCTATGAGCCAATCCCATCTGCAATAAGAAAAATCCAGAGGGCAGGCAGAACAGCAAGGCTTGTTAAGGGAAAATTAATAATCCTTCTGACAAAAAAAACCCTTGATGAATCATACTACTGGGCTGCCTTTCACAAGGAAAAAAGAATGTATTCTGCAATAAAGGGCTTAAAGGAAGAAATGAAAGGGATAAATAATAATGAAAAGGATAATAAAGATGCTGTTACTGGAAATATTCTTGCTGAAAAAAAACAGAAAAAAATAAATGAGTTTTAATATCCTGCTTCATCCAATTCCTTAAAAGGATTTTCACTGGAAGATTTTACCCACTCCTTGACATCATGCTTGGCAATTCCATCCGTTGCAGCAACAATAACCTCCTCTAATTCTGAGTTAATTATAACCCTTCTGCACATCATGCAGGGCCTTCCTCCAACAATGCTTCTATCAGGATTTTCTCCATAAAGATACATCTTAGCGCCTTTCACAGGAATGCCATTCTTCGCAGCGTTTATTACAGCATTCATTTCAGCATGGACGCTTCTGCATTTTTCATAATTCTTCCCAGGCTCAATGTTCTTTTCTGTTCTATAGCATTTTTTCATGTCAATGCAATTCGGCGTGCCCCTTGGCGCCCCGCAATATCCATCGCTCAAATGGGTGTTATCCTTCACAATAACCGCCCCAAAATGCCTTCTCATACAGGTGGCTCTTTTAGATACCTCTTTCGCAATATTTAGCCAGTGTTCATCCCATGAAGGCCTTGCCATCACAGGCAAAAAGAAAAAGGTTATAAAAACATATGTCTACTCAAAAGCATGCTATCAAAAATAATCATCAGTGTAAATTGTTAAAATGGCAAAAATCATAGACAAAAAGATTATAAGCAAGAAAAAATTCTGCCCGCCCCATTATATCCCCCACAAACTCCCTCTTGGAAAAAAGATTATAGATGAGCCTTGCCATATTCACAAAAAAGTGCATAATATGATTCATCATAAATTCTTCTGCAAATGCTTAAAATGCAGCCATTATAATTTCATGATTAAAGAGCTGGGAAAAGCAAAAAATGTTTGAAAATATATTTTCAAGGCGGAAAAACAGAGAAATTGAAACTGAAAAGCCTAAAATCACAGCAGACAATCATGAAAAAAATTCCCTTGTTATATCCGAGCTTTCAAGCCTTAACATTGATGTTGAAATGCAGCATCTCCCGGTTGCAGATTTTCTTGTTAATGGCGTGGCAATTGAAAGAAAAACCATATCTGATTTCCTGTCAAGCATGATAAACAAGAGGCTTGCAAGGCAGCTTGAAGAGATAAAACAATACCCAAAATCGCTCTTGATTATAGAGGGCATAGATGAGCAGGAGCTTTACAATGACTGCAATCATGAAGGAATAAATGCAAATGCCATCCGCGGCTTTCTTCTTTCCATACTTCTTGGATTTCAAGTTCCAATTATTTTCACAAAAGATTATGCAGACACAGCAAGATTTATCTCCGTGCTTGCAAAAAAGGAAAAAAGGGAGCACACATCACTTAGGGCCCGAAAGAAAACCATGAATAAAAAAGAGCAGCTGCAGTATATTCTTGAGGGCTTTCCAGGCATAGGCCCGGCAACAGCAAAGAAACTGCTGAAAAAATTTGGCTGCATCAGAAACATAATCAATGCAAGCGAGGAGGAGCTTAAAAAAGGGATTGGAAAGAAAGCAGAGTTATTTTGCAAGATAATTTCTGATAGGTATTGTTAATCCTTTTTTGAGCATATATGCTTGAAATATATTGCCATATCTGCCAGCTCCTCAAAATACTCCCTGCGCCCAACTGCCATTTTGTCAATTCCCTCATTTATAAGTTTCACAATATCCTCCCTGTTAAAACAAATTGCTGTAGTATGCGGCCTTGAATCCTCAATCATCTCTTTTTTGCAAACAGCATTTATTGAAGGAAGAATAAGAAAGCCTATTCCTGAAAGAAAATTCCTGGCCATATACTCATTAAGCCCAGAATTCTTTAATTTATCTGCAATCTCATTCTGCTCTTTTCCATATCTCCCTGCATTTTGAGCATACATGCTTGTCTCTGGCCCTTTATCACAAATAATGGACAATAAGTCAGAAATCAATTCATTCAGTTTCTCTTTTTTATAGCCCATTAAAATATCTTAAAATAATAAGGGTTTATAAAAAAATCTGAAGTCTGAAATATACATCAAAAGGGCAGTTTACTTACGCTTCCTGCAGCCTGTATCTCTCTATATCTGTGTAAATCGGCCCTTTATCTGTCAGTTCTGATTTTTTCAGGGCAAACTCAAAAACATTAAATTCTATCTTCTTTATTTTTACAGAAGAGAGATAATCCAAAAATTTTCTTTTATCTTTAACTTGCTTTACCCTTGCGATTGTTAAATGCGACATAAACCTGAACTCTGGATTAAACAGCCCTTTTAAGGTGCTGTCCACCTCTTTCTGCAGCCCGATTACATCTCCTTCCAGCTTAATCCATACAATTCTTACAAAATCCTCTGAAAAAACCCCTGCCTCGCCAAGCGCCGCCTTAAAACTCTTAAATCTAATCTCTCTTAGCCTTTTTTTAACTTCCCCTATACCTAATTCATCAATCTCTCCAAGAAATTTTAAAGTAAGATGAAGATTCTCCTTCTCTGTCAGCTTGCCTTCAAATAAGTTTTGCTTGCCCAAATCCTTTTGAATCCTTTCTGTCTCTGCCTTTGCCTCCTCAGAAAGCTCCAGAGCAATAAAACATCTTGTCATTTTTTATGGTTGTGATACCAGGGGATTACAAAGCCCTCAATCTTTTCAACATCTTTTAAATATTTCTTGCTTATGAAAAACAAAACAAGCAATCCAAAAAAAGAAATTCCTGAAACAATAAAAAATAGGTTTTTGAAGCCTATGTTTTGCGCAACAACTGCCCCGATGTAAGCGGTTATGGCAGTCCCTATCCCAACCCCTGTGCTCCAAAGGCTCCATTCAAATCCTCTGTGCTTCCTGTCAAGGTGCATTGTAAAAAGGGAAATCCAGGAGGGATAAGCCATTGCAGCCCCCAATGCATATGCTGCCTGCGCTATGAAAATAAATTTAATATTCTGCGAGAATGCATAAAACAGCGGGATTAAAACAATTACAAATGTTCCAGCAAGCAAAAAGCCAAGCTTGTCTCTTTTTTTGTCTAAATACATGGATAAAGGCAATTGTGTGACAGACTTTATAATAAAAAATATAGCAGATGCTATGCCTGCAGCCACGATGCTCCCGCCCGTTATTCCCTCATTCAAAAAAATAGCAAATATTGGCGTGATTAAGCCAAATGCTGAAAGTATCAGTATGTCAGATATTATAAGCAGCCAAATCACCTTGTTCATAAATGTAAGATAGAAAAAAGATATTTAAATCTTGCTTATATCATCTCAGCAAGAATTCTTGCCCCGAGCTTTGTTGTCATACCCTCATGCTTCTTGTCTTTCTCAATGTCTATTTCAACAATATCAACTGCCTTTAAATTTTTCATCATCGCAATCCTCTGCATAATGTAAATAAGCTGCCTGCTGGTTAATCCTGCAGGCTCTGGATGGTTTGTTGCAGGAGCAAATGCCGGGTCTATGACATCTATGTCAAGCGAGGCATATAATTGTTTGCCAGAAGCAAACTCCATTATAGCGTCTGTCATCTCAGAAAGATTTTCATTCAGCTGGTTTATTGATATCTGCCTTATTTTATTCTTGCTTAAAAAAACAAGCTCGTCCTGCCATGAATTCCTTGCGCCGACAAGCAGGATATTTTTAGCAGGAAAGCCTCCTTCAACAATTGCCCTCAGCCACTCCTCATGTGTTGGCTCTTTCATTGCAGGCATGCAGTCAGGATGCGCGTCAAAAACAATAAGGCATGGCTCTTTTTCATTATCTTTGCAATGCTCAAGAAATGCCTTGGCAATGCTGTAAGATACAGAGTGGTCTCCTCCAAGAAAGATTATCTTGTCCTGCTTTTCAAGCTCTTCCAAAGAATTTTCATAAATCAGCTTGTCCTGCTCTTCAACATTGCCATTATCAACATGAATCTCCTCAAGTTCAAGCAGTTTTTTGTCTATAGGCCTGCCTTTTTCGCTTGTATAAATCTCATCAAGCTTTTTAATTATAGCATTGCCTGCATTCCTGCATCCTGCTGTCTTGCCCAGCCCATTTATGCCAGGCACTTTTATAACTTGCATAAAGCACAAATAAAAAGATATTTAAATACCCTTTCCCTTGAATTCTCAACAATAAATATAAAAGGAGGTAAAAATGGCAAAATTGACTGCATGGGTAGTGACCATCTTAGGAGTTTTGTTGCTATTGCCTTTAATAGGCATAGACATAGGAGCAGCACTTAATAGCTGGTTGCTTGTAATAGGCGTCTTGGTTATCGGCATAAGCAAGCTCATAAGAAACTACAGCGGCAAGAAAAGGTAATCCGTTATTTTATTTTTATTTTACTCTTTATTTTTTTGTATTCTTAATTGGTGCACTCTGAGGTATCAAAGAAAATGTAGAAAAGCTTTTTAACTCAGAAATCTTTTTTATATCACCCAGCTTAACAGCGCTTATTCTTTCAGGATATTTATAATATTCTTCTGCATCCCCTGCGATTTCCTCTGTCATCAAGGAATTCATTACGCCAACAGAATTTTCTCTCCCAATATCCCTCTGCCCTATAAGCTGTTCTTTAACCTCCTCTAAATCCTTTTGCTCTGTCTCTTTCAATTTTCTAATCTCATTCAAGATTATTTCCTTGATTTCTTTTATCTTGCCCTCTGTCGTGCCAACACGTATCAGAACATATCCGTAGTTTTTCCCCATATCAATATCTCCTTTGACTGCATAAGCCAATCCTCTCTTCTCCCTTATCTCCTGAAACAATCTGGAAGACATCCCGTCAAAAAGATATGCGCAGGCAGTTTCATATGCATATCTCTCTTTTTGCTGTATATTCGGGGCATGAAATCCAAAAACAAAATGTGCCTGGTCTATGCCTTTTCTTTTCTCAATCAATTCAGCATTTTTTTTAACTGGCGCATACCCGACAACCTTTCTTTTTGTAAAAGGGTATATCTTCTCTGCCAACTGGCAAACATCCTCAAAATTCGCGTCTCCAACAACACTAAGAATCATGCTGTCGCTGGTATACATTGAATTATACAGCTCAACAACCTGCTGCCTGTTTAATGATTTTATTACCTCTGCCTTCCCTGCGCCACTCGAGCCAAATGGCTTCTCATAAAGGAGTTCTTTTATCTTTTCTATGCTGTATCTCTTAGGGTCATCATGATACATCTTTATCTTCCAATAGCTTGTTACCTCATCACTCGTAAACCCATTAAGCTCTCCCCCCCTCTTCTCTATCTCCACTGCAATCTCCTCTGAGCTTCTTTTCTTTGTGCCTTTAAACAATAAATGTTCTAAAAAGTGGGATATTCCTTTTATTTTTTCTGCTTCATAAGCATGCCCCCATTTCACACTTGAAGAAACAGCCACAACAGGCAAATTCCTCTTTTCAAATAAAACCATCAGGCCATTCTTGAGCTTTTTCTTGAAAAATTCTGTTTGCATTTTTTGATTATAACATCATCACAAAATTTCTTATTAAATCTTTCTGCCTCACCTCTGGATGAAACATCACGGCATAAATCTCCCTTTTTTTATGCTTTATTGCGTCTATGCTTCCTTGCGAGAATATATCAAACAAATTGCCCAGTCTTCTGTCCTTTTTTATTGAATAGTTGTGCAATTCATAAACCTCTTTCCAGCCTTCTATTCCGAAAAAGTTCTTATTTATAGAAATCAGCTTTTGCCCTATGTCCGTATTCTTTTCAAGTTTGCATCTGTAAATATCGCATATAATCTGCATGCCCGCGCATATTCCCAAAATACTGCCTTTATATCTTTTAATCCAAGAAAATCTCTTAATATGGTGAAGATATTCAAAATCCTTCAGTGAAGTTCCGCATATTATTATCTTGCCAAATTTCTTAATCCCCCCCTGCTTAATATTTTTATAGCTTTTAGTTTCAAAATAAATGCCATCATCCGCCATTCCCCTTGCTATATCCTCAATCGGCTTCACAAACTCAAAATAATGCAGCTTTTCCCTGCAAACATTGACTATTAGCAGTTTATTTTTCATTTTTTTCTTTTTTTATTAAGTCTGTTTCATCTATTTCCAAAGTCCTTCCTCCGTGTTTGTCTTCCTTCACGTGGCTTTTCAAAATTCTTATTCCTTTTTTGAAAAAGGGAGCGTCTAAAACAAGGCTTTCGAACTCCCCGCCTTCGCCAGCAGGATTTATCTTGTATTGTTCATGCATCTTCCTTATTCTGCTCACAAAATCTGTGTCAATCTTCTTTCCTAAAAATCCCCCCATTCCCTCGGCAAAAACACCTGCAATTATAACATCAAATTTTAATTTCAAAATTTCATCCAGCAGCTCAAACTGATTTCTCTGCCATAGCGGGTTAAAGCACTCAATGCCCAATTTGTTGCATATCTTCTGAATCCTTGACGCCTGATAAACACTTTCAATAGCCCCTGTAACAATGCCCTCAATTTTGTAAAGCTTAGCTGCCTTTTTTATCGCCCTCTCCAAATCCCTCAGCTCAATCTCCTTCTCTCCTTTTGTCCTTTCAATAATAATCGGCAGCCCAATCACCTCTGCCTGTTTCCCAACAAGCTTAATATTAGGTGTATGGAACATATAGCTTTCAGGGTTCTTCGAAATAATGCTGATAAGGCATTTAACATCAGTATATTTTAAGGCATAACGCAGAGCAAGAGTGCTGTCCTTTCCTCCAGAGAATAAAACGCCGACTTTCATAAACTTCTTAAATAATCTATACTTAATAAAATTATGCAGATAGATTTTTATGAGGAGTTTCCAACAAAAGATAATTTAGAAAAATTAAAGTTAATTAAGTTTAAATCAAGGATATTTATAGCAGCCAAATCTTTAAGTGAATTTAACAAAATAGCCAAGCAAGCAAAGAGAATAAACAAAAATCTGAAATATGCATGCTGGCTAATTATTAAAAATTCTTATTGGATTTCTCCTTTCTCAAATACAGAAGATTTAAAGAGATTATTCTCAGGTCTTAATAAGGCTAAAATATGTTTGCTGGTAGACTTAGAGATGCCATTAAATAAAGGAATGATTATTAAAAATCTGTTTGTTTTTATTAAAAATAGAAAGCTGATAGAACAATATCTAGAAGAAAATAAGAAAAAGATAACAACTGCCCAATTTCCCCCTTTATTATCAAAATCGGCAAAGTTTATCGGTTTAGATTATTGTGCAAACACAGAAAAAAGCCTTATGTATTATTCAAGCATATTATCTGTAAAAATGAATAAATATATTAAGAGAATACTGCCAAAAATTAAAAATAAGCAAAACTATTCTGTCAGTTTAGGAACAATAGCAAAAGGCATATTTGGAAATGAGCCAATTTTAAGCCCCAAAAATCTGGAAAAAGATTTAAAGTTTATAAAGAAAATTGGGTTTGATAAAGCCATAATTTTTAGATTGGGAGGATTAAACAAAAATTATATAAAAGTGATAAACAAATTTATTTAAGATGTCAACCAACCAATCCCCCGAGTTTTTGTCAGCCCAAAAGAAATTCTTAATGGCGCAGACAGACGAAGAAAAGCTTCTTGGCATGGAAGAGATGATTAAATTCATGCCAAAGCACAAGTCAGCAGAGGGGCTGAGGGCAAACATAAGAACAAGATATAAAAAACTAAAGGAAGAAATAGAGAAGAAAAAGCAGCAGAGAAAGCAGACAAAAAGAAAAGAGGGAATTAAAAAGGAAGGCATACAAATAGCTCTCATTGGCTTGACAAACTCCGGCAAGTCTTCGCTTATTTCAATCCTGACAAACACAATGCCAAAAATTGCTCCTTATGAATTCACAACCAAAGAGCCTATAATAGGCATGCTCGAATATGAGGGCATAAATTTCCAGATAATAGACCTGCCTGCAATAAACTATGAAGCATTTGACCAGGGCATAGCAAACAGCGCAGACATCCTTCTTATTATTATAACCGGCATGCAGCAAATAAATGAAATAACGCCTTTTTTGGAAAAAACATCTGGAAAAAAGATAATTGCATTTAACAAATCTGACTTGCTTTCAGACAGCGAAAAAAGAAAAATCGAAGCAAGCCTGAAAAGCAAAAAATACAATTTCTGCATTATCTCAACAAAAACATTTGGGGGGATAGAAGAGCTGAAGCAAAAGCTTCTGAAAAATTCAGGCGTCATTAGAGTTTATACAAAGCAGCCGGGCATGCCTGCAGATAAAGATCCTATGCTAATGAAGCCAAGCTCAACCATAAAAGATGCTGCAGAAAAAATACTGCATGGATTCTCAGAAAGAATAAAAGAGGTTAGAATCACCGGCCCTTCATCAAAATTCCCAAACCAAAAGGTCGGCTTAAAGCATGTCCTGAAAGACAGGGATATTGTGGAGTTTAGGACTGAATAAAGCAGTTGATTATCTCGTTACAGAATACTTTTTAACCTCTTCATACAAATCATTCGCTTTTTTGTTCTTCTCAAAATATCTTCTTACAGGCCCAATCATCTCATTAAGATAAAAAGCAGTTGCATTCTTTATGTCTAAGGGATGTAACTTTCCTTCAGAATAGATTTTTTCCAGCCCCCTATAATCTACATTTAAATCCCCCCCAAATTTTTTATCCCTCTCTATTTTAATCTCATTATATCTTTTGAATATCAAGAATTTCAGATAATCAAAAATAGGGTTTCCTTCAATAATCTTTTCAGGGCAGAATGCCCTATTTATCTTTCTTTTTATCTCTTCTTCGTTGTCATGCATATAAATGCACGTCTCTGGCCTGCTCTTGCTCATCTTGCTTGCCATAAGTGTTTCGTCTTCATTTCCTCCTTTTTGTATTCCTTGCAGCCCAATAATCATATGGTGATGAACTGCAACAGGTTTTTTCCATTTTAATTTTTCTGCAACCTCTCTTCCAAGAATATTAGCCCTTCTTTGGTCCAGCCCCAATTGGCAGATATCAACATCCAAATCAAAAATATCTGCTGTTTGCATGCTCGGATAAAAAAGCTGGGCAGTTGTTTGCAATTCTCCTTCCTTTCTTCCCATAATCGTTGTTGCCCTCATACTCCTATTTATTGTTGTTTCTTTCGCTATCCTTAAAACCCTGTCCCAATATTTTAGCTTATTCATTATTTCAGAAGCCCAGATAACCTCTACTTTTTTGGTGTCAATTCCACACGCCTTCCAAACTTCAATAAAATACTCGCCTGCTCTTTTTATTCTGCCCAAATCTCCTTCAAGTTTATTATTAATAAAAGCAAAATAATCTGCTAAATACAATTTAAATCTTACTCCTGCCTTTAATATCGCTTTAAGATTCTCTGCCCTTAAAAGCCCAAAAGGGATGTGTGCTAATCCACTTGGTTCAAACCCATCATAAGCAACAGGGTGGTTATTTGTTTCAAGCAAGTTTCTCAGTTCATCTTCTGTTATTATTTCACCACCTTCGGCTACTTCTTTTATCATCTCCATCCTCTTTTCAGCGTCCATCTTGAAAAAAGAAAAGCTTAATTATTAAATCTTTCTCTTGTGTGAATGGAAAATGCAGGCCTGCTGAAGCTCTCGTTTATGGTGTCAATAGCAGGAATCCTTATTCTCCTGTTTTTGTCAGAGATTATGCAGCCAGGATTAACAGAAATCTCCTCAATAAGCAAAAGCATGCTTGAAAAATCTGTTTCTATTCGAGGCGTAGCTGTTTCTGAAAAAAATTTGGGCAATTTCAAAATAATTGAATTATGCGACAGACTCTCCATGTGCATTCCTGTGACATTAAGCGGCAAAAAAAATCTCACAGATTCTTTGTCAGGCAAAGAATTTGTTGTTGCAGGCAGGATTGCAGAATACAAAAATGAACTGCAGATAGAGGCAGATAAAATAATTGAAGTAGATAAATAAAATGCTGCTCGAATTTGTTCTTGCGCTCCTTGCAGGCATTCTTGCCGGCACATTCACAGGCATCGCTCCTGCCATACATATAAACCTTGTTTCTGTCGGCCTTATTGCACTCTCTCCTTTCCTGTTAAATTTTGTCCAGCCAATTGTTCTGGTTGTTTTTATTGTTGCAATGTCAATTACACATACATTTACAGATTTTATTCCTTCTATCTTCCTGGGCGCTCCAGATGAGGATACTGCATTGTCTATCCTGCCGGGGCATAAGCTGCTTTTGCAGGGAAGAGGTTACGAAGCAGTCATCTTCACGCTCTACGGCAGCATAGTTGCAATTTTCATTATCTTTTTATTATCGCCTTTATTCATGTTCTTTCTGCCAAAAATCTACCAGTATATCAAGATATTTATTCCATTTATACTGATTATAACATCGGCATCTCTCATATTAAGCGACAAAAATAAAAGGGTTTTAGCCCTTGTCGTATTTGCCCTTTCTGGTTTTCTTGGGCTCGCTACATTAAACATTCAAATGAAAGAGCCTTTGCTGCCTCTGCTGACAGGATTATTTGGCTCATCCTCCCTTATAACAAGCATAATGAAAAAAACAAAACTGCCAAAACAAAGAATAACAAAATTAAAGGATATAAAGATAAAGCTGAAAAAGTTTTTTAGGGTTGTCCTGGCCTCTTTCATTGCCTCTCCCTTGTGCAGCTTCCTTCCTGCATTGGGCTCATCCCAAGCAGCAATTATCGGGGCAGAAATCTCTGGCAGAAAACTGGAAGAAAGTGGTTTTCTCTTGCTGATTGGCGCGGTCAATACAATTGTTATGGGATTAAGCTTTGTCACGCTGTATGCCATTCAGAAATCAAGAACAGGAAGCGCTGTTGCAGTTTCAAAGTTGCTTGAGAATTTTTCTTTGGCTCATCTTGGGATAATCATGTTAGCTATATTAATAACAGGAATTATTGCGTTTTTCCTGGCAATCTTTTTAGCAAAAATATTCTGCAGAACTATCATGAAAATAAATTACAACAAGCTGAGCTTCTTCATACTTCTCTTTATCGCAGCTATTGTTACAGCATTTTCAGGCTGGCTCGGATTTCTTGTTTTCATAGTTTCAACTGCAACTGGTTTGATAGCAATATTGTTAGGAGCCCGCAGAACACATTTGATGGGCAGTCTCCTTGTCCCATCTATAATTTTATCATTGGTATAAAACCAAAAAGCTTAATGAAGAATTATTTCCTCTTTCTTTTCCTTCTGCTTTTCTGTTTTCTTGCCCTTGCATTTCTTCTTTTGCCCTTGGCTGTCCCGACTATTGTTATAATAAGCCCTATCAACGCAACAATTATTCCGATTGTTGCTTCAACAAAATATAGGATTATACCTATAATCAAGAGCACAATGCCTGCCCAAAAAGTTCCCTTA
>JACOYM010000003.1:13139-15223 GCA_016181905.1 Candidatus Pacearchaeota archaeon
TTGCTTTAAGGTTTAAAAAGGTTATGATAATTTAATAAAGTTTATATTTTTGCTGTGCTCTTCTGCTTCAGAATTTTATCTTTTATGCGTACAGCTTGTGCCATCATTTCTCCGGCAGGCGTGGGATATTCTCCTGTCAGGCAAGCAAGGCATAATTCATTCAACCCAAAATCTAGGGACTTAACCAACCCTTCAATTCTCTGGTAGACTACAGAATTTACTCCTATCTCCTCTGCAACAGCGCTTTCTAAGCTTTTAATATTTTTGCAGTCATTAAATCTTGTTGCTATCAATTCTTTATACGTAGGAAAATCTATTCCATAAAAACAAGGGTATTTTATAGGCGGCTCTGTAGAGCGCCAATGCACTTCTAATGCGCCGGCCTTTTTAAGTATAGAAACAATCTCCTTGCTTGTCTCCCCCCTTACAATGCTGTCCTCAATCACAATGACTTTCTTTCCTTTTATCCTTTCTCCAATTAACCCATATTCTTTATGCATTATCCTCTTTCTTTCCCGTTCTTTATTGATGAATCCTCTTTTTCCCTCTGCCTTGTCTAATGCCAGGGTAAAATGTAAATTAAGTGCTTTGGCATAAGCCTCTGCGGCAGGAATCGCTGTTTTAGGAACAGGCACTACAACATACTCATCAGAATATTTTTTGAATCTGTGCTTAAGTGGCTCTATTTCCGCAAGGCTCCTCCCCAAACACTCTCTTGTAGAATTAACAGACTTTCCATCTATAATAGAGTTTGCCTTTGAGAAATAAACCCTTTCAAAATGGCATCTCGCTTTTCTCTCACTATAACAAATATTTTCTTCGCTGACGCCCTCTTTGTTAAAAATCATGCAATTTCCCGGTTCAACCTGAAAAAACCTCTCTATCCCCATCTTTTCTAAGGCAATGCTTTCTGACGCAACAGCATAAAAATCTGGGTTCTCCCCCCATACAAGAGGCTTGAATGCTAAAGGGTCTCTCAACACAACCAAGTCTCCATCAGCAAACATCGCCATAATATTATATGCGCCATCAAATTTTTCTATAAGCTTTTTGCTTACATCAAACAAGCTGGGCTTGGCATCCTTTTCCTTCTCATCTTTAACAGACAGGGATTTAAGGTTCAAAGACATCAAATGCATTATAATTTCTGTATCAACTTTGGTGTCTAAAAGATAGCCCTCTCTTGACATCTCCTTTTTCAAGGAGAGATAATTTGCCAGATTGCCATTAAACACTATAGAAAACCTTTTCCAAGGCCTTCCATGAGGCCTCAAAAAGGGCTGTGTCTCTTCCAGCAGGTCTAAATATGATGCAGCTATGCCTGCAATGCCCTTGCAATAATTTATTATCTTTTTGCTTTTTTCCCCATCCCTGGCAATAAACAAGTCATCAACCATCCCCACCTCTCTCAAAAGCTTCAGTCTCTTTTCATATCCTTTATTAAATGGATTGTAAACAGAAATGCCTGCGCTTAATTGCCCCCTATGCTGCAGTTGCGAAAGCCCGATATAAAGCAATTTAGGAACAAGCTTGGTTTTCTTGATGCTTGGCTTTTTAAGATAAACTCCTATTATTCCGCACTCCTCGCGTGCCTCTTTTGCATCTTCCATATTTTAAAAAACATTCAGAATTTTTAAATTAGAGTGTATTGAGAAATATATGTCAAAAACTCTAGGCTAATGCCAGAAATGTTTTTTATATTTTGCATTTCCGAGCATGCTGAGATTCTGTGAATTTTCAAGGCTTGGGCTAACAGAGATGAGCCGAAGAGAAATGTGAAGCATTTCAAAGAGTTAAGATTTTTTCCGTTACATTTATATAAATAGTTCTATGTTTATTTGTTATGATTCATCCAAATAAAGAAATAATGATGAAAGCTATTGGAATAACTAAAGAGAAAAATAAGAAAGGAGGATATGCAGTTGCAGCAATAATTGTAAAAGGAGATAAGATTATTTCCGAGACATTTACTACAATTAAAAAAGATAGCCCTCCCATAAATCATGCAGAAATGAATGCCTTAAGAGATGCTGCAGAAAAATTAAACTCTTATAAACTTGAGGGGTGCTGGTTGTATACGACTT
>JACOYM010000004.1 GCA_016181905.1 Candidatus Pacearchaeota archaeon
AACATTTAAATACATAATTTCTTATTATTTATGTGATTAAAAACTGGCAAAAGGGGACATGAGAAATAGAAATTTTATTGCAAGCGGATTCTTGATAATTATCATATTGGCTGTAATTATATTATTACTGGCAATTCCCGGCGGGATTGCGGCTGGAGTATGCTCAGATTCAAGCCAGAGAATTATGAGGATTTCTTCTGCAAATAATGCGCATGCTGAGATTTGGAGCAAAACAAATTATGGCTATGAGATTTGTTATAATGAAATCTTTGGCTCTGCTTATGCAGGAAGCAGCGCCCAGACATGCACAGGCAGCAATAAGGTTGTTAAGTTGAGCGCAGAGACAAACGCGCATGCAGAATCCCCAAATTTGAATAATTATGCAACAGATGTCTGCTATGGAAATTTGGCGTGCACTGCGCGAAGCTCATGCTTATCTGATGAGAAAGAGGTTGTTTCCCTTTCATCTGAAACAAATGCGCACCTTGCATCAGATGGCTCTTATGCCACAAAGATATGCTGCAAAAGCTCTACTATTATTACCCCCCCATCAACAGAAGTTTGCAATGACGGCTTAGACAATGATGGCAATGGAGAAGCTGACTATGATTATAACTCTGCTCTCAGCATGCACGGCGATTCTGCATGCCCTCTCTCTGTTAGTGAAATATCTGTTTCAGATTCAAATCCTGCAGAGAATGCAAACATTAATGTTTATTGCACATCAAGTGTTGCAGGCGTGAACAGCATTGATGCTTATATTGACTCAACATTATGTTCATGGGACAGCTGGACAGGTGATGTTGCTAAGTTCACATGCAATGCTGGCAGTTACACAGGCAGTGCAAAAACAGCAAAATGCAGTGTTAATGCAGCAAAGTCCTATCAGTCTGGAACAGACAAAACAGCAGCAATAAATGTGCAGCAAAGTCTATGCTCTGCTTATGCTTCTAGCAGCAATTGCGAGGCAGATTCAGGATGTGACTGGTGCGGTGAATGCTCTGGGACAAAATATAGCGGTGGAAGTGACAGATGTGTAAGTGCTGGAAGCTGCTCTTATTCATGCAATAAAGGAAAGTGCGGAGCAGGATGCGATAACACAAATGGGGGATGGACAAATTATATCTGCGATAACTATTGCTCTGGCAGCAATATCTTTTCAAGAAGCGATATTTTCAATTCCTGCCAAGATAACTGCATGCCTACAACAAATACATGCGATACAGGAACAGCAAGTTCATGCGGCACAACAACATGCACACTAGGCATTGGCAGTTGCAATAATCCCTGCAATGAGGCAGGAACTTCAACTGATGGCACAGACGCAGCTTGTGGAACCTGCACTCCGACATGCACTGCTATTACAAGCGTAGATTGGAACAATCTTAATAATCAGGCAATACAATCATCACAAAAAGAGGATAGCGCAAGATTGACTGCTAATGGCTATGAGATTACGGGGAAGAATATCAGCTTCATAGTTTATAAAAGCGGCGGAGGATGCGGGCTTTTATGGCTGTCTGACTGCGAGATTGCTCAATTAAGCACAATTGCGCAGTCAAATTCTGCCAGCATAATATGGAAGGCAAGCGAGGCAGGAACTCTTTATTTTAAGGCAAAGATAGTAGAGACAGGGCAGGAGGTGCAATCAGGAAATCTTGTTGTTTCATCAACAGAGGACAACTCAGCCCCTGTCGCTGTAATCAACAGCCCTGCTAATGGCGCCAGATTTGAGATAAACACGCCTATAAGCTTTGCGCAATCAAGCTATGACGAGGACGATGACATAAGCGTGGCATGGAATTTTGATGATGGCAATACAACAACACTGACAAACTGCCTTGCAGGAGGAAACTGCAGCACAATACATACCTTCACAACACAAGGGACAAAGAATGTAATACTTACAGCTACAGACGCAAGAGGCAGGACAGGCACAGCTTTTGCTTCAATAGACATATTTAAAGGAGGGGTCGGAGCAGACGCAATAAATGTCTTTGCTAGGATAAGTGAGCCACAGCCTAACCAGGTTATACAGGGAAGCGGATGGGTGCGTTTCAATGCAAGTGAAAGCTATGCTGCAAACTGCGCATCTCCTTGCGCAGGAAGCTGTTATGTAGTAGGCAGCCTTCAATGCGCAAATCTTAATCAAAACAATCTAATGTTCAACTGGACATTTGATGATGGAACAGCAAGGTATGGAACATGGCAAAGCAATTACAGCTATGTTGTCAAATTTAACAAGTTTTTTGGCAGCATAGGAACACATACTGCCACATTAAAAGTTGGATATCCTTAAGGATGAAATATAGTAAAAGACAAAATAAATTGAGCAAGATTTTTGTCTTTTCCTATCTACTAAAGGATTAAAAATGTTCAAATATTAAAGTCCTTTAGTATAATTAAATCACAAGATATTAAGGCAATGAATATAACAGGAAAAAAAGAGGAGAAGATAACTTTGGTTTTGTTTGCAGCAGCATTAGTTTTAATTGCAATCGCGCCAGTCGCCTCGGCAGCATGGGATTCTTCAGAGGTTAATTTTGAGGTCAGATTAAGTGAAACTGCGTGCAATAACAACGGGGATATATGGCTTTATCCTGATGGCACATCATCCAACAGCTTAAACAACTGCAAACTTGGCGTTGACAGCACCACAAAAACATGCTGTCCTTTAGGTTATAATTGCGAGCAGTCTGCTGGAAACTGGAACTGCGTGGCAAATGCCACATTTACGTGCTTTGACTATAAAACACAGGGAGCATGCAATAATTATGCTGAAACTACAGCAAAGAACTCTATTTACAGGGCAACAGGAAAGGAATGCGGCAGCTTTGAATATGCATCTGGAGCTGATTGCATCAAGCAGATTGTAAGCTGCAAATGTGAATGGAGCAGCAGCAATAACAGGTGTGACTCAAAATATAGCATTAATAAAAACTGCAGCGACGGAACAGGCGGAATACTTGGGGCATGCGCTTTTAATGACGGGGGCTCAACAGGGTGTGATGAGGACATTATGCTTTTGAAATGGAGCGCAAGCTGGAGCGGCTCTGAAGCAGACAAGCCAGCAGAATGCGCAGATGGAAACAAGCAAATCTCCTGCAGGCCAACAATAAAGCTGCCTTTTTTCACATTGTTAAATGGAATAACAGTTATTGCGGTGATTATGCTTATTTACATGATTTATGCAAAAAAAGTGAAAAGATGCATTACAAAGTTTTAAATATATTCTTTAATTGAAATTTGAGGAAAATGGATTACAAAAAAGAGGCAGGAACTTTGATTTTTGCATTTTTAGCATTATTCTTAATTATGCTGGCTTTTTCTCCAAATGCTGATGCAGCATTTTTAAAGGGAAACAAAACAGCAGAGATACAGGCAGAATATAGCCCTTCTGAGGCAATTAAAGGGTGGATAAACATAAGCCTCACAAACGAGTCAGCAGACTCCCAATTAAGCACGAACTTTAATGACAGCATAAGCCTAATCAATATCCTGCAAAAGAATAATCTATCGCAAAGCATAAACTGCACTAATTCAATATGCACAAGCAAAAATAAATTTGTGAAGATACAGATAGATTCTGCTGAGTTTAAAGCTCCTTTATTGTACGGGAATTATACATTGATAATCTTGCTGGGAAATAATGAGATGGCTGCGCAGAATATAATAGTTTCCAAGATTCCTGCAATAAAATCTCTCTCGCCAACAATCGCGCCTGCAGCTGTTTCTGTCGATTTTATTGTTAATGCATATTCCCCGGAAAACCTGAGTTTCGCGGAATATACGTGGGATTTTGGCGATGGGAGCACAACAAAAACAACAGCAAATAAAGCCAGCCATGCATACCCTGATGTTAAGAAATATTCCCTTAAGATAACTGCGAAGGACGCCAAGGGGCAGACAGCAACTAAAGAGTTTACAATTGATGCTGTCTCTCCTGCAGTATCTGCAAATGAGAGCATAAATGAAAAAACCGGGCATGTAAAGAACATAAGCGGGGCAATTGCCCTTTATCCTGAGTGGCAGAGGGAGTTTATCTCGGGGCAATTGAATATAACAGGCATTGATTCGCAGCTTTATGCGCTGCGCCAAGGGTATAACTCAGCCACAAAAACAGAGCATTATGTAGCTATAATGAAAAATCTCACAATGCTAAAAGTGCCAAAGAAGCTGAGCGGCATAGTCGCTTCAGGAATTAAATTCTCTGTGATTCCCGGCAGCATAGACATGGAAAAACTAAAGAGCGCCGGGGCAGGCGATTACAAAGCAAACAAGTCCAGTGACTACAGGAACGCAATAGGAGCATGGTTTGCAGAGAAGATAGACGCTGCATTAAGCTTTGAAGCAATTTCAGCAGAGCTTGACAACAAAGAAATTTTAGACATTGCAACAAAGATAAAATTGAAGATAAAGCCCAAAGAATCACTTAAGGATGTTTACCTTGTTGTTGAAAAATCACCTGCAAGCATAAAGTTTAAGGATGCTGCTGGGAAGGATGCAAGCGGCGGAGTTGCAGTTAGCTTTTCTGAGTTAAGCGCTAATAGCGAGAAAGACATAGAGCTTATTGTTGCAGGGAGCGCGACAATCGAAGATATTTTTGAAATGGTTTATCTATCGCCTAAACTGACTGAATTGAACCTGGATGTGCAGATAGAGCCATGCAATTTTAACAAGGCATGCGAGAAGGACAAAGGAGAGACATGGAAGAACTGCAGAAAAGACTGCAAGCCTGTTGGACTGATAATATTTTATATTTTTTTAGTGCTGGCTGCAGCATTTATTGCATATATAATCCTGCAGGAATGGTATAAAAGGCATTATGAAAGCAGCTTGTTCAAGAATAAAAATGATTTGTATAATCTGCTAGCATTCATAGAAAATGCAAAAAAGCAGGGGCTAAACGAGGGTGAAATCGCGAGAAAGCTGAAAGAAGCCAAATGGAGCGGAGAGCAGGTTGCCTATGCCCTTAAGAAGCACAAAGGGCAGGGGGCAGGCATGTGGGAGATTCCCATATTCAGGGGAATGGAAAACAAAAAGATAAGGCAAGAGATAATGAAAAGGACAGCACAATCAATGCCCCCTTCAATTTATAAGTTTAAGCATTAAATTAAAAATATAGGAAAAAACAAAAAGTGGTTAAATATTTTTGTCTTTTCCTATCTACTAAAGGATTAAAAATGTTCAAATACTAATTCCTTTAGTATAGATAAAACTTAAAAACAGACAAAATATTACAATATACTGAAAAATGGTGATTAAAATAATGAGGGATTTTGCAAAGAGAATATTCTTTTCTATATTCAAGAAAAAGAGCAATATCAGCATCGGCTTTTATGGCCCGCCGAATGCAGGAAAGACAAGCCTTGCCAACAGGATATGCAAGGACTGGACAGGGGAAGAGATAGGCACAGTGAGCAAGATACCGCATGAAACACGCAATGTGCAGTTTAAGGAAAAAGTGGAAATATCCTACAAAGGCAAAAAGATAACATTCAAGCTTGTTGATACTCCCGGGATAGCCACAAAGATAGACTATGAAGATTTCTTAAAATATGGAATGGGCAAGAAAGAGTCACAGCAAAGGGCAAAGGAAGCAACCCAGGGAGTCATAGAGTCTATAAAATGGCTTGATGACATGGACGCTGTCATTGTTGTTTTGGACTCAACGCAGAATCCTTATTCACAGGTGAATATTACAATAATAGGAAACCTTGTTGCAAGAAAGATTCCTGTCTTGATTGTTGGAAACAAGGTTGACATGAAAAGGTCTGACTTGAAGAGGACAGAGGCTGCATTTCCAGAATATGAGGTTATTGGAATCTCTGCAAAATACGGGACAAATATAGACGAGTTTTATGAGTCATTATTCAAGCTTGCAAAAAAGGCGTAAATTTTATAAATTCGCAGGAATAAAAAGAGGAAAAATAAAACAAATGAAAAAACCAAAGACAATAAATGGCTTTTCATTGAGGTTTATACCATTTACAGAGATAGAAAA
>JACOYM010000005.1 GCA_016181905.1 Candidatus Pacearchaeota archaeon
GATTAGAAAATATAAGCAAGAATTAATGAAAAAATCTGGATACGGCAAAGAAGAATTTGAAGCTATGATAAGCTATCTTTTGGAGAACATAGAAATTGTTCCAAAGGAGGAAATTAAAGCTTGTATGAAAAAGGCTGAAGAGATAATGAAAGATATAGACATAAAGGACGCCTCTTTTATTGCCCTTTGTTTTGCAGTTAATGCTGATGGAATCTGGTCATTTGACAGGCATTTTTTACAACAAAAAAGTGTTAAAGTTTTTGGAACAAAGGAGTTGCAAAACTGGCTTTTCTAAGATAATTCAAAGTCAAATGATAGATAACATAATGTCAAGAACCCCCAATTCTTTTGTGTGGTTCTTGAGCATCTCGAAAATCAAAAGATTTTCGATGACTATCAGAAACATAAAGTTTCTGAAGCTATCAGAATTCCACGAGCTAATCAAATCACTTGTCAGAGAAGAGTGGAATTCAGAAGTTTTAAAAACTTGCTGCGCTATTTCTTTTCATGGAAAAAGAGCCTAAAGAATCTGCCCTCTGGCATCGCGTGTCTGGCAGGGAAAAAGAAGAAATCAAGCAAAGCGCAAAGAAAATCATGGATAGCTTTGCAAGTTCTTTGGAAGAGATTGAGAAAAAAGCCCCGGAAACTGCTGTTGAAAGGGATGAGTTTGAAAGGCAGGAAACAAAAGAAACAGAAAAAACTGATTCTGATTTTCGTGAAATCATGTTCAGGAACGCGCCAAAAACTAAAAACGATTGCATAGAGGCGGAAAAGGGGGGATGGGCAGGATAAACAGAAAATGCAGGAAAAATTCATAATTGCCTCCGGCCCGGTAATCATTGAGAAAGGAAAGCTTCTTGTCAACAGGGATGACAAGGATGATTTCTACAAAATTCCTGGCGGAACAGTCGAGCAGGGAGACAGCTTGCAGGAAGCATGCATAAGAGAGGCAAAAGAGGAGAATAATGCTGATGTTGAGATTGTCAAGCCTCTTAATCCAATGATTATCTACAAAAACCCACAGACAGGAGAAAAAATGACAATTGTCCTGATTCATTTTCTTGCAAAACTAAAGAATCCTAAAGAAATAAAGCCAATTCCTCCAATCAAAGAAGCTAAATGGCTTGACATCCAGGAGATCAAGCAAGGCATGCATAATGTTGCCCCCAATATAAAATTCCTGATAGAAAAGGGGGATATAAAATGAAAGAGAGACTGACAAGCAACCAAAAAGTTGAAGAGCTTTTTAAAAATGGAGTATACAAACTTAACACCCTAAGGTCTAGGGCATCATTGATAGGAAAGGCACCAAAACTTTTTAAGAGGAAACTTTATCTGCCAAAAGACATGAAGAAATCCTTTATGTCTAAAGACAAAAAGAGATATATTATTAGATATATGAAAAAGACAGCATATGACTTGAACGCGACAACAGAAGTATTTAGAGAAGGATTTGCAGAACTTCATAATTCAGTTTTTGATGCTTTCACCAAACCAACAGAACTAAGAAAAATAGCAGAGAGATATAAAATATTTATCGTAGAGGATGAAAAAAAGAGAATTGTTGCTTCAGCAGTAATAGAACCTAGTCCAGTAAACATGGATGTTGTATGGCATTTAATTGTAGTTTCTCCAAAATTAAGGGGAAGAGGGATATTTAATAATTTAGCTGTGTATACAGATAAATATATCAAAGAAAGCGGGGCAGATTATGCTTCACTTATTGCCTCTACTTTCCAAATAGAAAATCAGATAGTATTTGAGAGATTAGGATTTAATATTATAGGAATTTATAGCGGTCTTATAATCGCTCCTAATGGTGACGGCACCTATAATCGACAACCAGTAACCATTTATGAAAAATGGTACAAGCCAGAGAAAAACTTCTTACCTGTCAGATTTAATCTCACTCCGCGCGGAAAATACCTTAAAAACCAGATAAAGATTTGCAATAAAATAAAATGAGCACGCAATCAACACTTGACAAACTCAAATCCTATCTTTCAGAGATAGAAAAAAACAATGCAAAAGGCAAATGCATAAATGCATTTCTGCAATTAAACGAAAAAGCATTTGAACAGGCAAAGCTCATTGATGAAAAAATCAAAAAAGGCAAGGCAGGCAGGCTTGCAGGAAAGATTATAGCGATAAAGGCAAACATAAATGTTAAAGGAATGAATGCAAGTTGCGCCAGTCTTACTTTGAAGGATTACACCTGCCCTTATGATGCAAGCGTAATTGAAAAAATCAAAAAAGAGGATGGCTTGATTATAGGCATGACAAACATGGATGAGTTTGCCTGCGGCTCGTCTGGGGAAACAAGCGCATTTGGAGCATGTAAAAATCCTGCTGCCCTTGATTTAATTCCAGGAGGAAGCTCATCAGGAAGCGCGGCATCTGTTGCTGCTGGCTTCTGCGACATGGCGCTTGGCTCTGACACAGGAGGAAGCATCAGAAACCCTGCCTCGCATTGCGGAGTTGTTGGGGTAAAGCCAAGCTATGGGCTAGTATCAAGATATGGCTTGATTGATTTGTCTATGAGCCTGGACCAAATCGGCGCATTTGCAAAAAAGGCTGAGGATGCTGCTTTGCTGCTTGATGTAATCAAAGGCAGGGACGAAAAAGACGCCACGACATATCAAAGCAAGGAAATAAGAATTGAAAAGTTGAATAAGCTAAGGATTGGCATTCCTAATATAAAGATTCAGGATAAAAGAATCTCTGAATTGATTAGCAAAAAAATAAAAGAGATTGCAGATAAAAAAGGATGGCAGGCTAAAAATATTGATTTAAGGCATGTTGATTTGGCAATCCAGACATACTACCCCATATGCTATGTTGAATTCTTCTCAGGCACAAGAAAATTTGATGGCAGAAGATATGGCAAAAAGATAGAGGATGCCTGCGGCCCAGAAGTCCTAAGAAGAATTCTTGGAGGAAGCGAGATTTCAAAGGCAGAATTCAAGGGGCTTTATTACAGAAGGGCTTTAAGAGCAAAGCAGCTTATAAAACAAGAATTTGAATCTGCTTTTAAGGATGCTGACTGCATAATAATGCCAACTGTTCCAAGGCTTCCTCACAAGCTCGGCAGCAAGATTTCAGTAGAAGAGATGTACGGCTATGATGCCCTGACAATTCCTGCAAATCTCGCAGAAATTCCTGCTTTATCCTTGCCAATAGGAAAGATTGATAATATTCCGGTCGGAATGCAGATTCTATGCCCTCACCTTAAAGAAAATGTAATGTTCTCTGTTGCGAGAGAGTTTGAAAGCATTATTTAAAATGCCTGAAAAATATGTAATTACTGGCGGCCCAAACAGCGGGAAAACAACAACACTCAATGCGCTGGAAAAACAAGGCTTTAAAGTCTTTCAAGAGGCGGCAAGGATAATTCTTAAGGAGGAAATAAGGAGCAACAGGGAGGCAATTACATGGAAAGGCGACATAGAGGCTCGCCAAAGAAAAATCCTGGAACTTCAGTTAAAACAGGAAAAGCAGGCTGAAAATATCAAGGGGGCAGTATTCTTTGACAGGGGCATTCCTGATGGAATAGTTTATTACAGGATTGCAGGAGCAGAAATCCCTGAAATATTGCTGTCAGAGGCAACAAAGAAAAAAAGAAATTACAAAAAGGTTTTTATCTTTGACATGCTTCCTTATAAAACAGATGGCGTAAGAAAAGAGCCAGAAGAAATAGCAAAGAAGATTCATGAAATGATTTACCAGATTTATTCTGAACTTGGCTATGAAATTGTTAAAGTTTCTGTAATGCCTGTTGAGGAGAGGGTTAGATTTATAAGGAAGAGCACATAATTAAAAGAATGCTAAAAATTGCTAAAGAAGAATTAGAAAAGCTTATAGAAAAGGCAAAGGAAGGATTAAAAAATGCATATGCGCCAAGAAGTAATTTTCCAACCGGAGCTGCTGTTTTAACTGATAAAGGCAATGTCTATCAGGGATGCAATGTTGAGAGTGTAATAAGCGGCATGGGAACCTGCGCAGAAAGATGCGCCATAGACAATGCAATTGCAAATGGAGAGTACTGCTTCAAGGCAATTATTGTGATTACAAAATTAGAAAATCCGGTTAAGCCATGCGGCATGTGCTTGCATTATATAAATGAATTTGCGCAGGTTGCAAACCACGACATTGCAATAATTATGGCTGGCTCAGGGGGAAAAATAAGTAAAAGCAGTGTTTTCAAGATGCTGCCAGAAGCTTTTGGGCCAAGAGACCTGGGATTAAACCTTAAAAAATATAAATGTTAGAGATTTATACAAATGCCAAGAACAAAACTGATATTCTTTGATATGGAAGGAACAATATTCCAAAAAACAATCAGAACGAGCAGGGGGAATACTGCGCCAAGTGCCTGGACATTGATTGCTAAGCACCTTGGCGAGAAAGCCCTGGGAGAAGAGGAGGAAACAAAGGAAAGATGGACAAGGGAGGAATATAAAGGATATGTGGAATGGATGGAGGACACAATAAGAATACACAAAAAATATGGATTAACAAAACAATTTTTTTATAAAGTAATGAACTCTGTAAAATACCATAAGGGGGTAAAAGAAACATTTAAGGAATTAAGAGAAAGAGGCTATAAAACAGCGTTAATTTCAGGCGGTTTCAAGGCTCAAGCTGACAGGGCGCAAGAAGATTTGCTGATAGACCACTCATTTGCTGCTTGTGAATATTTCTGGGGTAAAAATGGAAAGATTAAGCACTGGAATCTTCTTCCCTGCGATTATGCAGGAAAGATAGACTTTATGAAGCTTATAATGAATGAGCATGGATTAATGCCGGAAAATTGTTCTTTTATCGGAGATGGAAAAAATGACGTTTATCTTGCAAAAGAGGTTGGCAAGAGCATAGCTTTCAATGCAGCGCCAGAACTGGAAAGAATTTGCACGCATAAGATAAAACAGCCCGAGGGAAAAGAGGATTTTAGGGCAATCCTGAAATATTTCAGGTAAGGGCTGTTGCAGGCAGATATTATAAGCTTTTTAACAGCAAAGTAATAAAACATCTTTATAGCAAAGGACGCTCATAATTCACCAAAAAAGCGCCTTTGATAGATAGGAAATGACATAAAAATTGGTGAAAAACTAATGTCATTTGCTATAGTTCGAGGATATTATTAACTATCACAAAACCCCGATAGGTTTTGTACTCCACACTAAAGCTTCAGAAATCTTTTATGGATTTCTGATAGTCGTCAAAAATCAGGAATTTTTGAGATGTGGAGTTTGTTCGTTGGGTTTTGAGATTCCCAAAAAATCTACAAGTAAAAGACTACAACATGAATGTTGTAAATTTTTTAAGGATTAAAAATGAAAATACATAACATAGAATTAAAATGGCTGGGGCACTCGGCATTCTTAATATGCAATGAGAAGAACATTTACATAGACCCATACAATCTTCATTCAGCAGAGCCAAAAGCAGATATAATTCTAATCACGCACAGCCATTATGACCATTGCAGCATAGCAGATATCCAAAAAATAATAAAAAATGGGACAAAGATGATTATTCCTCCAGACTGCCAGAGCAAGATTACAAAAATGGAAAATGTTGAGATGCAGATTATTGAGCCGGGGGATGAAATCAAGCTTGGAAGCGTAATAATTAACACAATTCCTGCCTACAACTCAAAAAAACAATTTCACCCAAAAAGCGAAGGCTGGCTCGGCTATATTGTCAAAATAAATAATGTTATAATATATCACGCAGGCGATACTGACCTGATCCCTGAAATGGAAAAGCTGACAGGATATGGAAAAACAGGAAATGAGTTTATCGCCCTGCTGCCTGTTGGAGGAAATTATACAATGAATGCGGAAGAAGCAGCGCAGGCTGCGGGCATAATAAAGCCAGCACTTGCTATACCGATGCACTATGGCTCTGTGGTTGGCACAGAAAAGGACGCTGAAAATTTTATCTCTTTGTGCAAAGAAGCAGGGATAAATGCTGAGATTTTAGAAAAAAG
>JACOYM010000006.1 GCA_016181905.1 Candidatus Pacearchaeota archaeon
GAAAATGGTGTAATTGGTGGAAAAGTTTTTTTTATCTTGCCAAGACAAACTACTTCTCATTACAGAGAAGAAACTATAAATCCAAAAACAGGGGAAGTTATATCTAAATTAGAGAAGCCATTTGGAGAGGTTAAAGGTAAAACTGGTGCAGAATTTCATTACGGAACGATTTATGATGAAAAAGAGAAAAAGCTATTTCTAAGGAAATTTGAGATTGTGGAATTTGATACACCTCAATAATTTTCTGTTTAAAAAATAATTCAATTTGAGGACTTTTTCAAAGAGCAAAATATCACCAAAAGATTTAAAAAGCATTGCACATTTAAAATATATCGCTGAAAAGAAGTTAAATTTTTGATTATCAGCTTCTAAAATATGGAAACAACAAAAATAGATATTTTTGAGCTCCCATATTCACATGGGGGTATTGAAAACTGAATATGGAAATGCCAATGGATATGCAACATCAGGTAATGGGTTATGACAGAGCTGCGACTATGTTCTCTCCCGATGGCCATTTATTGCAGGTAGAGTATGCAGAGAAGACCGTAAGGCTGGGAAGCGCAAGCATCGGAATGGTATGCAAGGATGGAGTTGTTATAGTGGCAGACAGGCGGGTCAGGGACAAGCTTATTCAGTCAGATTCTGCAAACAAGGTTTATGAGATAGATGAGCATATAGCTGCCAGCGCTGCTGGAATTTTAAGCGATGCGAGGGTATTGATAGAGAAGTCGCAGGTTTTAGCCCAGCAGCACAGGGTAACATACGACTCTCCAATAGACACTGAATCAATAATAAAAGAGATAGCAAACACAAAGCAGCTGTTCACGCAATATGGGGGGGCAAGGCCTTTTGGTGTTTCAGTGCTTATCGCTGGCGTGGATGGGAAGCCCCAGTTGTTTGTTTCTGATGTGACTGGAAACTATTTTGCATACAAGGCAAGCGCAGTAGGGGAGAATGACGAGAAAATCAAGGAAATTCTTAGAAAGAATTATAACGACAGCATCACAATAGAGGAAGGAATAAAGATTGCATTAAAGATATTTAAGGACATGCTGGGAAAGAATTTTGATATAATGAGGTTTGATGTTGGTTATATTGAGTGTAGCGACAAAAAATTAAAAAGAATGCAAGGAGAGCAATTAAAGAAATATATAAAATAGAAAAAAAATTATTATTTTTCTGAAGATGGCTAATACTACTGCAAGAATAAAAAGGAATGGAAAGGAGTTTGAGATTATTGCTGATTTGGATAAGGCGCTTCAGCTGAAAGAGGGCAGGAATGTGTCTATTCACGAGATACTTGGGATAGACGCTGTTTTTTTTGACTCAAAAAAAGGATTGAAGGCGGGAGAAAATGATTTGCAAAAGGCATTCAATACATGCGACATCTATGCTGTTGCTGCTGCAATAATCAAAGAGGGCGAAGTTATGCTGCCTCTTGACTATAAAAGAAAGGAAAGGGAAGACAAGATAAAACAGATAGTAGATTTCCTGTCAAAGAATGCAACTGACCCGAGGACAAACAAGCCCCATACCCCTGAAAGAATTGCAAGGGCAATTGAGCAGGCGGGGGTTAGCATAGAAAACAGGCCTGTTGAGGAGCAGATAAGCAGGATAATTGAAAAAATCAAGAGCATAATACCTATAAAGATTGAGACAAAAAAGATAGCGCTTACAATTCCAGCAGTTCACACAGGAAAGGCTTACGGGGCATTGCACAGCTACAAAGAAAGCGAAGAATGGCTGGCGGATGGAAGCTTAAAATGCATAGTGAACATACCTGCAGGATTGCAGATGGAGTTTTATGATAAAATCAATGCAATAACACATGGCGCTGTTTTAAGCGAGGAGATAAAGGAGAAGGAAAAATGATAGAGAACAAGGAAATGAAAACAGAAGAGAAAACAGAAAAAACAAAAAGAAAGCTTGTAGTCCCAGGCGAGATAATAGCTGAAGGTGAGGATTATCTGCCAGGCGACGGGACAAGAAGGGAAAGGAAAGAGATAGTTGCAAGCAGGTTTGGATTATCTGAGGAATCTGGAAGGCTTGTCAAGGTTATACCTTTGTCTGGCGTTTATGTTCCAAGAAGAAGAAATATTGTCATAGGAAAGGTGACAGATGTAACGTTCAACGGCTGGATAATAGACATAAATGCGCCATACCAATGAAGAGAAGAGGCGTGGACTTAACAACAAAGACAAGCAGGGGATTAGGCAAGCTTGAGGATGGGATGATAATGCATATAAATTCCAATAAAGTTCCAAGGATTATCGGGAGGGAAGGAAGCATGATTAGCATGATAAAAAATGAGACAGAATGCAATATAACTGTAGGGCAGAATGGAATTATATGGATAAAGGGCGATAATTTAAACAATGAGCTATTTGCAAAAGAGGCGATAATATTTATAGCAAACAAATCGTTCGTTGAGGGGCTTACAGAAAAGGTAAAGGAATGGTTTGAAAGCAAAAGGAAAAGATTAAAAAAGGAGGTAAAAGAGGAAAAGATTAAAGGCGAGGATAAATAAGAAAAAATAAAATTCAACTAAAAATAAAAAATGGCATATACAAAAAGGTTTGACGGGAGAAAGTTTGATGAAATGCGAGAGATAAGGACAGAGGTGGGAGTTATACCAAATGCCGATGGCTCTGCAATGTTCTCATTCGGGGATACAATAGCAATAGCTGCTGTCTATGGCCCAAAGCCATTGCATCCGCAGCATCTGCAAAATCCCCAGAAAGGAATAATAAGGTGCGTTTATGACATGCTTAGTTTCTCTGTCACGCAAAGAAAAAAGCCAGGCCCTAGCAGAAGAAGCCAGGAGATAAGCAAGGTTACAGAGTGGGCTTTATCCCCAATTATTGAGATAGATGAGTTCCCAAATACTGTTGTTGATGTGCATATAATGATAACGCAGGCAAATGCATCAACAAGATGCGCCGGGATAAATGCAGCATGCATGGCTTTAGCCCAGGCAGGCATACCAATGTCAGAGATGGTAAGCGCTGTTTCCATAGGGAAGGTAGATGACAAGATTGTTGTTGATTTGATTAAAGAAGAGGAGGATTATGAAGATGGAGAGGGCGCAACTGACATGCCGATGGCATTCTTGTCAAGAAGCGGGAAAATTTCTTTGCTTCAGCTGGACGGCAAGACAAGCCCGGAAAAGCTCAAGGAGGCAATAGAGGCAGGAGAAAAGGCGTGCATAAGGATTCATGAAGAGCAGGTAAAGGCGCTAAAGAAAATCAAGGAGGAAAACTAAAATGGAAGTTTCAAATTTAACAAAGAAAAGAATAATAGATTATATGAAAGAGGGAAAGAGATTTGATAATAGGGAACTGCTTGAATACAGGGATATAAAGATTGAATTAGGGGTGTCCAAGAATGCAGAGGGCTCTGCAAGAGTCAAGTTAGGAGACACAGAGGTTATTGCAGGGGTAAAACTTGAGATTGGGGAGCCTTACACAGACCATCCTGATGCAGGCACTTTGATAACAACTGTTGAATTCCTGCCATTGTCATCTGAAAGGTTTGAGCCAGGGCCGCCAAGAATAGATGCCATAGAGACTGCAAGGATTGTTGACAGGGGGGTAAGAGAGTCAGGATTTATTGATTTTGAGAAACTTTGCGTAAAAAAGGGAGAAAAGGTATGGACTATCTTCCTTGACATATACTCATTAAATGATGCTGGAAACCTGATTGATGCTGCTTGTCTTGCTGCAGTATGCGCATTAAAGGATGCTGTCTTCCCAAAGTATAATGAGAAGGAAGAAAGGATAGAGTATGGGGAATTCACAACAAAAAAACTTCCTTTGACAGACGCAACGCCAATAACCATGACATTCCACAAGATAGATGACACACTGCTTCTTGACCCTGCCAGAGAGGAAGAGGACGCAAGCGAGGCAAGATTGAGCATAGCTGTCTCAAAAAACAAGGAAGCAAGGGTAAATGCAATACAGAAAGGAGAGGGCACCGCTTTTGACAAGAAAGAGATTTTCAGGATAATAGATAATGCAGTCAAAAAATCAAGCGAGATTGGCGGTATTATTGATGATAGCGTGAAGGCAAGGGAAAAAGCCAAAAAGGCATAAAGAAGAATATTATAAATTTAAATACATTAATAAAATTATGAAAAAGATAAAACCTATGCAAGAGACAGGCATTATTCAAATACACCCCCTTGATGAAGTAGTGAGAAGCACAAAAGTAGATTTTGTATTTAATCCAGAAAGTAATATAGACTATCTCCTTCGCTTCGCGCCAGAACCCAAGTATTCTCACGAAAAATGTAAAAACAAGCAAGAAAATATTTAATACATAATCTAAAATGGCTAAAAGTCTAACAGAAGAATTTTCTAAATATGAGACAGCAAGGATACTCGGGGCAAGGGCGCTGCAGCTTGCCATGGACGCCCCAATCCTGATAAAAATGAGCGGTGAAGAGCTTGAAAAACTAAGGTATGACCCTTTAAAGATTGCAGAGATAGAGCTCAAATCTGGTGTTTTGCCAATAGCTATCAAGAGGCCTATGCCGACAAAAAAGGAGGCGAAACTGAAAAAAGAAAAGATAGAGGAGAAAAAGCCGGAGAAAGAGGATGAAGAGATTATTGAGAAGGAAATCAAAGAGGAAAAGAAGATAAAGGAAGAGGGTGAGATTATGGAATTGGCTCAGCCAGAGGACGAGGTGGAAGAGGAAGAGGAAACAGAAGAGGGGATTGAGTAAGTTCTTAGTTTTTAATTTATATTTTTTTATTTTCTTGAATTTTTTATCAATATAAGAATCTTTTTTCTTATCGCCGGTAAAAATCCCAATTTCCCCCCTTGCTTTAAACCCCAAAAATCCCGACAATCAACAATAGTATAAGATAAAAAGGTTTATATACAAAATCTTCCTAAAAGGCAATAAGAATTATAATTGAAAGGAGGTTAAAAAAATTGAAATGAAAAAAGCATTGTTTATTACGGCTTTGCTGGTGATTTCTGTATTTGCAATGGCATTTGTTATTGCTGATGACTCTGTAAATGTTGAGGACAATATTGCTTCAGCACAAGCGGCATCTATAACTGATGTTGTTGGAGAGCAGGCAACAGAGGCTGATTTAGCAGGCGTCTCATCAGATGCTGATGCTATTGCCCCTTCTGCTCAGGCAGCAACAGAAAAGCAGAAGTATGCAGGGGTAAGAAGAGCAAGCATTGCAAACGGCTTTATTGTAAATGAGGCAAATACAGCAGCAGAAAGAATCCTGGGAATATGGGTTTCTGCAAGGTATGTCTCAGCAGACAAAGATGCTGTAAAAGAGCTGAGGAAAACATACAAGAACCAGTCAGCTAAATTGAGAGAAGAGATTGCAAAGCTCAAGACAGAGAGTGTTGTAGCAGTTGCAGCCGGAAAGATTTCAGTAGGCGCATCTCCCAATGCAGAGAGATTTAAGATAGTGAAGAAAGAATTCACAAACACAAGTGTCAGCTTCTATGTTCTGCCAGTAGCGCAAAACCTCAGCGAGCTGAAAGACGCAACTGATGAAACAATAAGCAGCAAGTCTGCAGGAACATTGAAACTTGATGCAACAAAATACCCGCATCTGACAATATGGAAAGGCACCCTGTCTCTTAGCTCAGGGGCTTATGCAGGAACATGGAGCGTTACAGCCTTTTCACAGCTGAAAGAGGCAAAATCAAATGTATTGAGAGGCAAAGAAAAAGCAGCAGAAAGCGGAGAAGGCAAAAAATTAGGGCTTCTTGAAAGATTGTTCGGGAGAAAGGCAAAGAACAGCACAGCAGGTTAATTTTTTATTTTTTTATTTTCTTTAATTTTTTTAATTCTGTATTTTTACAAGCTTCTCAAAAATAGGACCCATTCCACAAACATACATATTCATTATATCAGAAGAAATCCTGCCAGTTTGATAATGAACCCTTTCCATTTCTCCTCTTAACCATTTTGCATTATCCTCAGATACGCCGGGTTTGAGTTGCATGCACATATTGCCAAGATAATCTCTAAGAAGCATTAATTCCTCTTCTTTCTGTGAACATTCACCTACAAGTCTTTTAATCCTACCCTTCTCTTCTGCGCTGAAATGCGGGTTTTCTATAACCCTTTCTGTTAAGCGCAAGGTTAATATATCCATAGTAAAGAAAGTAGTTTAATCGCTTTAAAAGAGTTTTGGTTGAATTGAAGTGAAAATATTTTATTTTCTTTAATTTTTCTTAACATAAAAATATAAAAACCCTTTCTCGCATATTATTTCATGGACATAAAAGAGATTTCAGCAAAAAAGGTTTATGATTCTCGCAAAGAGCCGACAATATGTGTTTTTGTCAAGACAGAGGCAGGCAGTTTTCTTACATCATCTCCGTCGGGAAAAAGCAAGGGCAAATATGAAACACCCGCTTTTGCAGGCAATGTTGATGAGAGCATCAAACTGCTTGAGAAACTCTCTCCTAAGATTAAAGGAATGAGAATAGAGCAGTTTTCTGATTTGGAAAAGATTGAAAGCATAATAAAAAAGAATGAAATTGGGGCAAACACGCTTTATGCGCTTGAAGCCTCTATATTAAAAGCTCTTGCCTATGAACAGAGAAAGCAATTATGGGAGCTTTTGATTAAAGATATGGGCAAAAACACAGGAAAAAGAATGCCTTTCCCAATCGGCAGCATCATAGAGGGGGGGTTGCACACCAGATATACAGCAGGCAAGAGGGCAGACTTTCAGGAATTCCTGATTATACCGAAAGCTGGGAAGTTTTCTGATAATGTTGAGATTATGCAAAAGGCGCATGACTTGGCAAAGGATAAGCTAAAGAGAAGAAATGGCTTGGGAAGATTGAGTGATGAGAATGCATGGAGCACCAGATTAAATGATGAGTCATGCCTTGATGTATTAAATGAGACAAGGAATAATCTTGAAAGCGAGAAAAGTGTCAAGGTTGATATAGGCATTGATGTGGCAGCATCGGGTTTTTATTCCCCTGATATCTACCAGTATAAAAATCCAGAGATGCTTTTGAGCTCTAAGGAGCAGCTGAACTATATTCATGGGCTGATAAATACATTCAATGTTTTCTATGTTGAAGACCCTTTTAATGAGGAGGATTTCAAGAGCTTTAAGGATTTGAGAGAAAAATCCGGAGAAATGCCTTTAATTGTAGGAGATGACTTGACAGCGAGCCATATTGACAGGTTCGCTCATGCATTAAAAAGCAAAAGCATAGATGCTGTAATTATCAAGCCAAACCAAAACGGCTCTCTTCTTGAGATAAAAAAGCTCATTGACATGGCAAAAAAATACAAAATCATAACAATTATGTCGCACAGGAGCGGAGAGACAACAGACAGCACAATTGCTGACTTGGCTTTTGGCTGGCAAACAGATTACATAAAGACAGGCGTAATGGGAGCGGAAAGAGAGGCAAAACTCAAAAGATTAATGGAGATTGAGAAAAGTTTATAAACACTATAACATTAACTTTAACAATGGAAAAAAAGAGTCTATTATTGCTTGTTCTAATCTCATTTTTGGTATTTAGTGTATCATTGTCTTTTGTTTCTGCTTACACATTTAATGATGTATTAAATGGAAAGGTAAGTCTTTCTGATTATATCAAAGAAAAAATAACCGGGAAGGCTGTTGTTCAGGATGCAGAAGCAAAAGGTTTTACCAGTCAAGGAACATGGCTAAAATCATGGATTCCTAATCTAAAATCAGTATATAATGGGGAGATATTGATTGGAGATTTCAATGGAGATGGCAAAACTGATATAGGAGTGTATGATGGTGTAAATGGAAATTGGACGATAGCAAATTCTAATGGAAATGGTTTTACTTCACAAGGAACATGGCTAAAATCATGGATTCCAAAAAGTGATTATGGAGAAGGGAATACATTTACAGGAGATTTTAATGGAGATGGAAAGACAGATATTGGAGTGTATGATGCTATGAATGGAAACTGGCTGATAGCTTTATCTACTGGAACTGGTTTTTCAACTAAAACTCAAGGGTGGCTTAGTGGATGGTTAGCTGGTTATAGTGGAAATACATTCACAGGTGATTTCAATGGAGATGGAAAGACAGA
>JACOYM010000007.1 GCA_016181905.1 Candidatus Pacearchaeota archaeon
GCATTACATCAGCTCTTCCCAACCTTGGACCGATTTTCGTTAACATTTTTTATTTATGCATTTCGATACCTTGCCCTTTAGGGCGAGGTAGTTCATTTTATCCTTAATCCATCGGTGTTCCAGACATCCTGCTTTGCTTGCCAGCAATCTGCCCGCCGAGCTCTGCTGGCAGACCGCTGAAGCCAGAGCCATATATTGAAAAATGCTGCTCTGGAAGGTATGTGCCAAAGCCTGAAAAATACCCCTGCTGAAATCCTGATGCCTGATTCCAGTAAGGCGCATTCATCATTGAATAGAGCGGAGAGCCAACACCCTCTAAAACATAAGGATGAGGCGATGTCTGGAAATGCTGGAAAAAGTTGCCTCCTTCAAAAACCTTTTTTCCCTTGAAGCCCGCTTCATCTAATTCCTTCAGAACCTCTTTCATCGGAACAGAGCCCATTCCAGGAGGAAGGTCTGTATGTGTTGAGCCAAAATTATCATTTAAATGAACATGCTTGACAAAAGGGGCAATTGTCTTTGCCTCTTCAATAAGCCTTTCAGGCCCAAAGCCCTGTTTTCTCATCATGCTTATGTGAGATGTGTCCCATGTTACTCCTATGAGCTTTTCTGCAGCATTTTTTGCCTCGCTTTCAGACATTCCCTGCTGCTTTGCCTTTTCAACAAACCTCTGCCTTGTAATCTCAACCAGGTCCTTAAGGTCCTGCGCTGTTGAAATTGCAGTGCCATAAGGCGGGTTTTCTATGCTCACAATAGGAGCGCTTTTGCCAAACTTCTTGTAGGCATTTAATGCAACACCTGAAAATGTGTCGCTTGCCTTGTCCTTTGTGAATTTCTCTATCGGCTCATAAATCTTTGGGCTGATATCCCTGTCATTTGTTATTGCCTGCATGTTATTTATTAAGCCCTGCAGCGCCTGGGAGTAATGCGCAGGATTAGTCAGAATCTTTTTTCCTTCTTTATTCTTTGTTGCTTTTTCATACTGCTTTGTGAATTCCTCTGCAGCTTTTTGCAGTTCCATTTTCCCCCCGTCATTTGCTAATTTGTATGCCTGGTTGAATAATGAGTTCAGGGACATCTGCGTATTTTCAAAATATATCATTGCATTGCTTCTTAAGTTCCATGCCTGCTTCTGCTCACCAGTCATCAGTTCTTTCTTTTCACCTTCAACTAAAAGGTGGTATTTATCCAAAAGCTCGTCGCCCCCATTCTTGTAGAAAACCAGCTGCGAAAGCTTATTGTCCCAGTAAGAGTGGTTTGCTATATTCAATTCTTCTTCTGGCGTGTAAACCTTGCCGCCAAATTTTCCCTCTCCAATCTCTTTTGGGTAAAACCTCTCTTCTCTTATCAAAGGCATTAACTCCCCTGTTTCCTTATTTACAGCTATCATTTTCTTAGGAATCTCTGTCATCTTGCCTGTCTCCGGGTCTTTCCACGGCATATATTCTGTGCCAGGAACAGCAGAAGAATGCATGGTAACAGGAATATTTCCTTGAGGATTTAGCTGATGGCTTCTTTCTATAACTTCTGCAAGCTGTCTTTCTGATGACTCTCTTTCTATCTCGCTCCATCCTTGTTGTGTAAACCCTGACGGCTCAATCATAGGAGCATGCAGGGATGTTTCAGAGCCTGTTAATTTTGAGAGCCTGTTAATCTCTTTTAGGTGCTGGTCAGGAATCATCTCAAAAATCTCTGGCTGGATTACAGAAACCTCTACATTCTTGATTCCCTGATTGAGCAGGTTTGTAACCTCTCTTACCTGGTTGGCTGTCTGGATGCTTGTTGTTGCCCCCAACTGCCCTGCAGGAACCCTATATCCCACAAAATTGCCATATTGTGGGTCTAAACTGCTTTGAGTTCCCTGATAAAAAGATTCATATGCCATTCTTCTTCCACCTTTTTTGCTGAATTTTATTACTCTAAACTAAGAAATTTTTATTTAAATATTTATACCTTTCTAATAATTTCTCCAGTTTCATAAATAGCATTTTTGTCTTCAGGTTCTTTAACAAACCCTAATGCAATACCAATTCTTCCCTCCAAGTCATTGCATATATCCCATATAGGCAGTTTTATTATCTCTTCCCTGGTATAATCATCCTCAATGCCAGATAGATGCAGATGAGCCATCCAGAAATTCGCAAATTCAATCCATTCTGGCTTGTTGTTATCATAGTAAGATTTAACCCTTTCATAGAGCGCTTTTTCCTTTGGTGGAAAAGTATCTATGTTATATTCTTTTCTGTCTAATGTAATATATTTTTTCATTTTGCCTTAGCCTGCTTAAACCCTGTATTTTCTTTTTTCCTCTCTTCTCTCAAAAGGCAGCCTTGTTTCTTCTTTTTCTCTTCTCACATCTACTAAATATTCTTCAGAGTTATCTCTTTCTCTACGCCCTGCTCCTCTGGCATCCTGCGTTTCCATGCTTCTCTGCCATGCTGAGAAATCAATCCTCCTGGTTTCATCTGGAACTTCCATAATGTCTCTTCTTGGCTTAAAAGGAATTATGCTCATTTCCATATCCTTTGTTTCTCTTCTTGCGCCTTCTCCTCCAACCCAGTAGTTTTTTTCATAAGCCCCCGCTGTATAATCTGCTGTCGGTGTTCTTGCTGCCTGCTCTCTCCTCTCCCTTGAGCTTTCACTTTCTGCGATGCCTGCGACCTCTCCTTCTATTCCTCCTGCTGCAGAAGATGCAGGAGCTGAAGCCAGGACAGGGGCTGTGATGTCATGAACCCTTGCAGGAGAAAAGTCTGAAAAATCCTCACCGCCTTCTATGCTTGTTTCTGCGCCTTCAGTTTCCTCTACCTCAGACTCTAATGAGTCCGCTCTCATTTCCCCAAAGTCAATCCTGCTAATCTTGAATGTTTCCTCGCCTTCTTTCTCTTCTGTTTCTTCCTCTAATCCCTCAGATTTTTCCTCTGCTTTTTCAGGTTCTTCTTCATTATCTTCTGCTTCATCGCTAATTTCATCATTCTTTTTCTGTTTTGCCATGCATTATACAAGAATAAGGAATATATAAAATTAATGAAAAAGGTTTAGAACCCCAAATTTTTGATAATTTACAGCCTCTCTTTTAAAGGATGATAAATCATTGCACCTGATTATTGATTTACAGAGTTTTTCATATAACTGCCTGAAATCAGGATTTCTGTAATTAAAGGAATAGAACCATAATTTTTTTCCATTCTCATTTAAATCATGCTTAAATCCAACCTCAAATTCAACTTCATATTTTTCCTGCAGATGTGATGTCCTGAAATGGTCCTTATATATCTTATACTTCCCCTTTTTAATATCAATGTTCTCTTTTTCAGTATAATGGTCTATTATGGTTGGTTTTTCTCCTGTATACAGCCTTGTTGAGAAATTATTTCCTGGCTCTAATGTTATCTTTTTGCCTTCTTCAGTTATAATAAAATCAGTTACTCCTAATATTAAATCATCATAAGGACCTATTACTCCATATTTTTGTTGGTTTCTCCTTAAAAATCCCATAGCGTCCTCCTCTTCAGTGGGCATGGATTCTTTATAAAGCCCTATTTTATATTCTAAAGAGGTTCCTTTAAAAGTATCTTTTACAGCATCATAGGACCTCCTTATGAGATTTCTTAAAAATTGCCAGTTATCTTTGGTGATTATAATTGTTGTCTCAATGGGAAATGGGAAATTTGGCTGCATCTCCAACTCTGTTAATCTTTCTTCAGGCGGGATAAACATGTCTGCTAGCCTTTTGTCATTTATCATTTTCCTTAAACCTGCATGATTGTATAAATGAAGAGAATGCAGTATTTATAATTTATGTTTTGTTTTTATCTCAGCACCCTTATAAAAACTATCTCCAGCAGATGAATCACCAATATTGCTGTGCCGCCAGCAACCTTAACCAGGCAGCTTATAAATCTTTTATCAATGTCCCTGAAGCCGTCATAAATCAAGAATAAGGAAAAGAGGATTGCGATAATATCAATCGTAAAAGTATCAAAATAAAGGATTTTTTCTTTGGAGTAGTAGCTTATTATAATATAAGATAAAAAAAGAGCTATTAGAATCATAATGCCAATAACAATTATTTTCCTGCTAATTGTATTTCTTTTCATATCCAGAATATTTCTTCACTTATTCCAATACCCAAAAGGGTCAGGATGAGTAGCCATGCCATGGGCTTTTTTGTAAACATCAAATATCTTATAGCACATCTCCTTGGCGTTCTGCTCTGCCTGCTCTCTCATCATCTTCTCTATCCAGTTATCTTTCTCAATGCCTTTTTCTTTCAGCTGCTTTATCTTGTCCGCCTTTTTATCCTCTTTCTTTGGCTCTTTTTTCTTTTCCTTTTTGCTTCCAAGCCCAAGCAGGGCAGAGAAAGGATTTACATCCCCTGATTTTGCCTTTTCCCTGGCCTCCTTTTCAACATCCCCCTCTTCCTTCAAAAATTCGTCCAAATCATCTTTCAGCTCCTTTAAACTTTCATCAGTCATGCCGCTAACCCATCTTAATGTCTCATTAATGTCAGATTCGTCAAGCAGGCTGTTAAGCAAGGCTAATTCATCGCTATTTAATGCATATGCCCTGAATGTTGCCTCAACCCTTCCGCCAAAGACATAATGCGCCTGCTGTCCTGCCCTTTGCGGGATGCCTCGGAATTTAAAATCAATCAGGACACAGGAATAATAATCTCTTCTTGGCTTATAGCTCTTAAATGCCTCTGGCAGTTTTCTGTCAACAACAGCCTCCTCAAACTTGAACTTATTTTTTCCAAGCAAGCTCAATTCAAGCATGATTGTGTTAAATACCTTTACAAGCGCAGGCTCTTTGTCATAATCTTTCATTGAAAGCTCAGCAGCTGCCTTAAGATACGGCTTTGCCCAGTTTGAATATAATTTCAATGCATTTATCTGGCTTTTAAGGTATGCCTTCTCTATCTCATACCTCTTCTTCAGCTCTTTTTCACTTCTCTCTTTCCACTCAATAAATTCTGCAAGCTTTATCTGCAGTATCCTCCTAACCCTGTCATTTAAATCCAGCTTTTTCACATTATCGAGTGTGTCAGCAATCATAAATGCATCCCTGATAGTCACAAAATTCAGGTCCTGGGCGAGCATATTTATGCTTCCCCTGCCCTTTTTTATATCAACATTATCCATCCATATCTGCTTCAAAGAGAGAATGCCTGCTTTTGCCTCTTCAGCATTTTTTAACCTTGCCGCCTCATAATGCTTCAGGCGTATTTGAAACTCCTTCAAATCATATATAATGTTCATTATGCTCTTCAGGACAATATTCACATCGCCCATAATCTTTGATGCCTGCTGCTGCATTACTGATGCCCTCTGCCCAAATTCTGCAAAATAACCAGAGCCTGGCGTGGATGAAAAATTATCAACAAGTTTCTTGACATCGCCCCCAAATAGTGAGTTTGCCAAGTCAAGAATCCAGAAATAAACAGGCTCTAATGTTTCAGACGATGAATCATAAACAAGCTTGTGCTCCTCTGGCGCAGTTTTCGCTTTAGCCTCCTTGACAGCATCAGCGCCATACTTTTTCTCTTTAATCAACCTTCTGAATTTCTCAACTTCCTTACGAGAACCATCATAATACCTGCTAGGATTCAATGTTGCAATTATATTAGCTATTTCATCACCCATTTTTTATTCTTTAATTGATATTTATATTACACTTGTTTAAAAACTTCAATATTTTTAAACTTATCTTAATTGGCCAGCAAGAATGCTTATAAAACAAACCAAAAGATTTTTTAACTTAGAATGGCTGTTAACATTGCTTTGTGTGGAGAGTCTATTGAAGGCTAGACCTGAAAGAAATGTCAGATTAGATTCTGTGAGGCACAAGAGTTCAAGAATTCATATAGCTTTAAATAAATAAAAATCTTAATAAGAACATGGGCATATTTTCAAGGTTCAGAAA